>JAOZKI010000015.1:35594-42695 GCA_029935455.1 Lysobacterales bacterium
CAGAGCAAGGTGGTGATCATGCCCAGCACCATGCAGCCAGCCATGATGCGATAGGTGGTATGCCAGTCTGAAAATTCAGCCAGATACAGGGCGCCGGCCATACTGACCAGCAGGGACAGGCGGTAGCCATACTGATAGGCCGCTGCCAGCACCCCCTGTAACCGGTCTTCCGCCGATTCAATGCGATAGGCATCGATGACAATGTCCTGCGTGGCCGAGGCAAAAGCTACCGCCAAGGCCAGCAGCGCGAAGGCCTGAATTTCCCGGGCCGGATCGAGGCTCGCGAGGAACCACAGAGCCACACCGATGGCAAGCTGCGACAGCAGCATCCAGCCCCGGCGGCGACCCAGCCAGCGACTGAGGAAGGGCACAGACTGGGAGTCAACAATAGGCGCCCAGACAAACTTCAAACTGTAGGCAAAGCCCAGCCAGGCAAAGGTGCTGATGGTACCCCGCTCTACACCGGCCTCTTCCAACCAGGCCGACAGGGTGGAGTACACCAGCGGGAAGGGCAGGCCGGAAGAGGCGCCGAGGAAAAAGATAACCAGCACCCGCTTGTGCAGATAGGCACGCCAGCCGCTAGGCACGGTTTCCGTTGCGGGCTGCTCAAGCATTCCTGACCCGACCTACTGACGCTCAGGCGGCGCGAAATCGTAGCTCAGGCTCAGCGGCGCGTGGTCCGAAAAGCGCTCATCTTTATAGATCTCAACGCCTGTCACGCGATCGGCAAGGCCCGGCGTGGTGACGTGGTAGTCAATGCGCCAGCCCGTGTTATTGGCCCAGGCCTGGCCCCGATTCGACCACCAGGTATATTGATGCTCGGCCGGTTCAAAGCGTCGGAATGCATCCGCCAGACCCACAGCACCGAACACCTCGCTCATCCAGTCCCGCTCCTCTGGCAGGAAGCCGGAGTTCTTCTGGTTACCCCGCCAGTTCTTCAAGTCGATGTTCTTGTGCGCGATATTCCAGTCACCACAAATCACGAACTCGCGACCACTGGCCGCCATTTGTTCGAGCCGCGGCTTGATCCATTCCATGCAGGCAAACTTCACCTCCTGTCGCTCCTCGCTGCTGGAGCCGGAGGGAAAATACAGCGACACCACCGATAGCTCACCCACATCCACCTGCAGCCAACGGCCCTCCCGATCCATCAGGTCGAAGCCAATGCCGTACTGCACCCGGTCCGGTTGATGGCGACTGTAAATGGCCGTGCCCGAGTAGCCGGGTTTCAGCGCGTCATGGTAGTAACAGTGATAGCCCACGGGGAAAAAGGCCCGATCCTTGAGCTGGTGATGCTGCGCCTTGGTTTCCTGAATGCAGACAAAGTCTGCGTCCTGTTTATGCATCCAGTCGAAGAAGCCCTTGCGCTCGGCGGCGCGGATGCCGTTGGCATTGAGAGAAATAATTTTCATGCAGCGCAGCATACTTCTTTTAGCGCCAGCCGTGGACGAAAAGCAGCGGCAGTGCAGGTGCACCGCACCATCAGCGGGCCAGGTGCTAGACTGGCGCCAACAAAAAGCCAGAAATCGCTATGAGCACCTATAAAAACCGCTTCTTCGAACTGGCCCTGGCCAAGGGCAATCTGAAATTTGGCGAGTTCACCCTGAAATCCGGGCGCCTGAGCCCCTATTTTTTTAACGCGGGGGGCTTTGATGACGGCACCTCTCTGGCGGGCCTCGCGGATTGCTACAGCGACGCCATCGTCGACTCAGACCTGAGCTTCGATATGTTGTTCGGACCCGCCTATAAAGGTATCCCACTGGCCGCCGCAATCGCCGTCTCCCTGGCGCAGCGCCACGGCCGCAATGTGCCCTTCTGCTACAATCGCAAGGAAATCAAAGATCACGGCGAAGGGGGAATGCTGGTGGGTGCACCAATGCGCGGTCGGGTGCTGATCGTCGATGACGTCATATCTGCCGGGACGTCGGTCCGGGAATCACTGCACTGGATTGAGGCTGCTGGTGCCGAGGCCGCCGGCGTTGCTATTGCGCTGGACCGCCAGGAGCGCGGCCAGGGAACACGCTCTGCCGCGCAAGAGGTTACGCAGGAACTGGCGCTTCCCGTTATCTCAATTGCTGGCCTCGATGATCTGATTCAACACTTTGAGCACAAGCCCGACAGCCAGGTCGACCTGGATGCCGTGCGTGCCTATCGCGACCGCTATGGTTGTGTGGCCTGACATGCTGACACGGACTTTTATCGTCGCCACTGGTCTGCTGCTGATGCTACTGGCAGCCGATGCCGACGCCAAATACCGCTGGAAAGACGATAGCGGCACATGGATTTATGACGATACGCCGCCCAAAGATCCGAATCAGCCCTATTGCAAGAGCAACGAGCTGGGCATCTGGAGTTGTCAGGCCGGCGCCGAACGCCTGCTGCCACCGCCGCCCGACCCTGAGAACCTCTCCCGGGAGGAGCAGCAGGCCCGCTACGACGCGCTGCTCATGATGCGCTTTCGCAGTCTTGACGCGATTGAAGAAGCCCAGGAACTGGAGTTGACCTATCTGCAGTACGAAGAAGATGCCACACTCAGCAATCTGGAATTGCATCAAAACACCCTGTTTCAACTTATTCAGCGCGCCGCTGACGTGCAGCGGGCAGATCGCGAAGTACCCAGCCAGCGTCTGGAAGAGATCGAGGCCACCCAGGCCCTGATGCTGGAAACGGAGGGCGCGCTGGCGGAAATCGAAGCGCGCCGTCAGGACAAGCTACAGCAGTTTTCCAGCCTCAAAGAGCGCTACCAGCAATTGCTGAATGAAAGGTCGCCCTGAAGCGCCCCGGCAAGGCTAGATTTTTATGCGAACGCGGCGTAATCTAGGACGCTATGAATACTTCGATAAAAAGGATTTTATCGGGTGTAGTGTTAGCACTGCTGCTCTGTCCCATGATGGCAGCAGGCCAAGTGACCTACAGTTGGGTAGCCGAGGATGGTGAGACAACCTACGCTCCGACGCCTCCGCCCAACGGCGGCCAGCCTTACGTCATGCTCAAGGACGGGCGCGTGGTTAAACGCTTCAACCGCTCCGAACGCCATGAGCGACCTGAGACCGACTACATCCGCGAGCAGAACGAGGCGCAGCAGCGCCAGCGACGCGATGCGCTACTGCTGGTGGAATTCCCCACTCTGGACCATGTTGACCGTGCGCTGGAAAGCGAGCTGGACACGTTGGGCTACGATTTCAGCCTCGTGGATTCCAGCTATGACAGCCTGCACCGATCCCTGCTGCAGCAAATCGGTTTTGCTGCGGATCGCCAGCGGGCCGGGCTACCGGTTCAAACTCACGAGCTGCAACAGATCGAGTCAATCCGCAGCCGCATGGGCAGTAACCGCGAAGATCGGCTGGAGCTGGAACAACGCAAAGCTGACCTGCAAGAAGAATATGAGGGCAAGAAAGCCCGTCTTCGCGAACTGCTGGCGCAACAAGCACGATCCTGAACTGCCGTGGCCGGCCCGGCCGGTCTAGGGCGGCCCACAGATTGTGTACACCCTTTGCCCCAACTGCCATAGCGTACATGCGCTCACCGCCGAACAGCTGACTGCCCATGAAGGTCAGGTGCGCTGCGCTCACTGCGGCGCAGAATTCAACGCGCTGGCGCGCCTGTCAGATGACTACCCCAGCAGCGAACAGGACGTCAGAAAGCGCTCGGAGACAAACGAGCCAGCCCTGCTCGGCAGCGACAGTGATGCACCCGCCATGCTTATGCCCGCGCCCGTGCCTGCGCCCCCGACTGCTGGCTGGCCCTGGCGCGTGCTACTGGGCCTGCTGGCTCTGCTCACCGCCATTAACCTGGCCTGGACCTTTCGCGGCTCTGTCGCCCCTGACAGCGATCTGGCCCGGCAGCTGCAGGCCTGGTCCGTACCCGGTTTTGAAGCCGAGCCGATCTACCGTGACCCCTCGCGCATGCATCTGATTGCCCGGGACATTCATGCGCACCCCAGTCGCAGCGGCATCCTGGTCCTTAGCGCCACCTTCACCAACCTCAGTGACCGTGCCCAGCCCTATCCCGAGCTCGCCGTCACCCTGTATGACAGCAACAACCAGCCGCTGGCGGCGCGACTGTTCTCGGCCGCCGATTATCTCCAGCGCACACCCACCGCGAAGGAACTGATGGGCAGTCGGGAACAGGTGCCCATCCTGCTGGAATTTGCCGAGCCCGCCATGCAGGCCACCGGTTTCGACCTGCAGTTTCGCTAAGGGTGCCAGCCAGGCCCCGCTGAAGGTCTTTTCGCCCACAAGAACGACCCGCTGGGCCCGGTTTTGTGATACCTTTCTGGGCCCCGGTGCGGTACTCATAGAACAGGAAAAACCAGTCCCCCGATGGCCAGACAGGAATCCCTCAGGGCTCATGTAGAAGCGACCATTCGCCGCTATTTTCAGGACATGGGCCATACGGAACCCGAGCACCTCTATCGAACCCTGCTCAGTGAAATCGAGCCACCCCTGATCGAAGAGACGCTGAAGTTTACCGCTGGCAATCAAAGCCGGGCGGCCCGCATCCTGGGCATAACCCGAACCACGCTGCGCACCAAGATGAAGCAGTACCAAATACGACCACGCTGAGCGCTAGCTCAGCCGAGCAGATACCCGTAGGAACAGCATGAACGAAGCCACATCCCGCACCCCGTACGCCCTGTTGAGTGTTTCCGACAAAGCCGGAATCGTTGATTTCGCCCGCGGCCTGGAGGCCCTGGGCTATCGCCTGCTTTCCACCGGCGGCACAGCCCGTACGCTGCGCGAGGCGGGCATCACCGTCCACAGCGTCAGCGACCATACCGGCTTCCCGGAAATCATGGATGGCCGCGTCAAGACGCTGCACCCGAAAATCCACGGGGGCCTGCTGGGCCGCGCTGAAGATGCGGCGGTCATGGACGCACAGCAGATCGCTCCCATCGATGTGGTAGCGGTCAACCTCTATCCCTTTGAAGCAGTAACCAGCCGCGCTGATTGCACGCTGCCGGATGCCATTGAGAACATTGATATCGGCGGCCCGGCCATGGTGCGCGCCGCTGCCAAGAACCACGCGCGCGTCACCATTGTGACCAACCCGCAAGACTATGACGACGTGCTGACCGCACTGCAGCAGGGACAGGTGGATCAGGCGCTGCGTTTTCGCCTGGCCGCAGCCGCCTATGCGCACACAGCCCGCTACGACGGCTTGATTGCTGACTATCTGTCCCGACGGCTGGAAGATGCTGACGCGCCGGAAGAACTGCCGCGGGTCTATACACCGCAGTTCCAGCGCCGTCAGACCATGCGCTATGGGGAAAACCCGCATCAGCAAGCCGCCTTCTACACGGAAGCTGGCAGCGCCACCGGCCTGGCCGCGGCCGAGCAGCTGCAGGGCAAGGAGCTGTCCTACAACAATATCGCGGACGCGGACGCCGCGCTGGAGTGTGTTAATCAGTTTACGGAAGGCCCGGCCTGCGTCATCGTCAAACATGCCAATCCCTGTGGCGCAGCGGTCGCTGATTCGCTGCTGGCAGCCTACGACCACGCGCATGCCACAGATCCCGTGTCCGCCTTCGGCGGCATCATCGCATTCAACCAGCCAGTGCATAGCGAACTGGCCGATGAGATTCTGGCGCGCCAGTTCGTCGAGGTAGTGATCGCACCCGCCTTTGACAGCGCGGCCTGCGCAAGCTTCGCCGCCAAACCCAACGTCAGGCTGTTGGCCACCGGCGATGTGGCCACGACGGAACAGCGGCTCAATCTGCATCGCGTGGCCGGCGGTCTTCTGATCCAGCAGCATGATGCGTCCTGTGTGGATCGCGCCGACTGCCGCAGCGTCAGCGCGCGGGCACCGGAGGAAAAGGAATGGCAGGACCTCATGTTCGCCTGGCGCATGGTGCGCATGGTCAAGTCCAACGCCATTGTCTATGCCAGCGACCGCCGTACCCTGGGCGTTGGCGCTGGCCAGATGAGCCGCGTGGATTCCTCCCGCATTGCCGCCTGGAAGGCCAAAGAGGCAGGCCTGGCGTTGAGTGGCTCCTGCATGGCTTCGGACGCCTTTTTCCCATTTCGGGACAGCATTGATGCCGCCGCCGAAGCGGGCATCAAGGCCATCATCCAGCCGGGAGGCTCCATGCGCGATGACGAGGTGATCGCCGCCGCGGACGAGCATGGCATTGCCATGGTCTTTACCGGCATGCGCCACTTCCGCCACTAGAGGAACAAGCATGAAAGCACTAGTGATCGGCAGCGGCGGGCGCGAACACGCGCTGGCCTGGAAAATCGCCCAGTCACCGCGCGTGGAGCAGGTCTATGTGGCGCCGGGTAACGCGGGCACGGCCTCTGAGCCGGGCCTGGAAAACGTTGCGATTGGCGTCAATGACACGGATGCGCTGCTGGCTTTTGCCCAGGAGCATGCCATTGGTCTGACCGTGGTCGGCCCGGAAGACCCGCTGGCCGCCGGTCTGGTGGACCGCTTCAGCGCCGCCGGCCTGCCCTGCTTCGGCCCCAGCGCCGGGGCGGCGCAACTGGAAGGCTCCAAAGCCTTCGCCAAGGATTTCATGGCCCGGCACGGCATCCCCACGGCCGCCTATGGCAACTTTACCGACTTGCATGAGGCGCTGGCTTTTCTGCACACCCAGAGCGCGCCCATTGTGGTCAAGGCCGATGGCCTCGCCGCCGGCAAGGGCGTGGTGGTGGCCGCGACGCTGGCCGAGGCCGAAGCTGCCGTGCGCGATATGCTGGAAGGCAACGCTTTCGGCGATGCGGGGCACCGCGTGGTGATCGAGGAGTTCCTGGCGGGCGAAGAAGCCAGCTTTATCGTCATGGCGGATGGACAGCATGCACTGCCCCTGGCCACCAGCCAGGACCATAAAGCGGTCGGTGAAGGGGACAGCGGCCCCAATACCGGCGGCATGGGCGCCTATTCTCCGGCACCGGTCGTAGACGCAGCGCTGCATGAACGCGTGATGCGTGAGGTGATTGAACCGACCGTGGCCGGTATGGCCAGCGATGGCTATCCCTTCACGGGCTTCCTCTACGCCGGCCTCATGATCGATGCGCAAGGCAATCCCCGCGTGCTGGAATTCAATGTGCGTTTCGGCGACCCGGAGACACAGCCGGTCATGATGCGACTGCGCTCGGACCT
>JAOZKI010000016.1:0-2426 GCA_029935455.1 Lysobacterales bacterium
CCCACGCAGCGCGTAGGTGGCCAACGACACGATGGCCACGCCCAGCAACATCACCGGTAGCGCGGAAGGTATACCGGGCAGGAAAGCAAAGGCTGCGAAGCTGATGACCAGCACCAAAAACAGCAAACAAACGGTACGGGCAATACCCACACGGTCAGCCACCAAGCCCGCGAGCAGCGCACCCACCGGCTTGAGGTAGCCCTTACCAACGCTGATAACACCCGCCAGTGTGACGCTGAGCGCAAACATATCAGTGGCGTAGGGAGTAAAGCGGAAGGTGCCCCAGTAGGCGCTGTAACCCGCCAGCACCACCAGTGCGATGCACCAGACCACGGGCATGGCCAGGACGCGCTTGATATCAGCCCAGGCGGCACCTGTCAGGCTGCGTGCACCCGGATCGTCCTCAATCACCCACCAGCACAGCAGGCCCAGGGCACAAGTCACCGCGCTGAGCAACGTAATCACCGTGGACAGAGCCTGCCCGCTCGCGCCCCAGAGGCCAAAGCCCGTCAGCAAGGCGGAGGCAACCGCAACTTCGGCAATACCGCGGCCGCTTTCCAGCAGCCCAAAGGCCTTGCCCTGCTGATCGGGCGGCGCCCAGTTACGCGTCGCACGAATCATGGAACTCCAGAACAGCAAGGTGATGGAGACGCCCCAGCAAGCATGGATCACCCGGCTGGCGGTCAGGGATGGGAAGCTGGCGAAGTAAAAGCCCAGGCTACCCGTCAGGAGCAGACTCACGGTCATAAGTTTGCGCGGAGACACCCGATCCGCCAGCCAGCCGCCCGGCAGATAGGACAGCATGGAACTGACCCCAAAGATGCTCAGCAGGGAGCCCAGCTGCGTGTTGTTAATCTGCAAGGCTTCCAGCAGCGGGTTGTAGTAAATCTCCTGCAGGAAAGGCAGCAGGAAGATGGTGCCCCCGGACAAACCGAGAACGGCCATAATCAGCCAGTGTCTTATCCCCGCGCGGCTCATGGAGCCGCCTCCCTGCTGCAGCCCGGGTGCTTATGTGCCGTTATCATGCGCAGGACGATATCGCCAAACCAGATAGAGCGCCAGCAACAGCGTCAGCGCTTCCGCCACCGGTACGGCCAGGTAAATGCCGCGGTCGCCGAAAAATCTTGGCAACAGCAACAAACCGAGACCAGGAAGAACGAGGCTGCGCGAGAGCGCGATCAACGCTGACTGGAGCGGGCGATGCAGCGCCGTGAAGTAGGAAGCCAGGGTGATATTGAGACCATTGAACAAGAACGCCGGCCAGAAGAAACGCATGAATTCGCTGGCCACGGCGATGACCTCGCTTTCATCCGGCCCCAAAAAAAGACCAATCATCCAGTTCGGCGCCAGCAAAAACACACTGCCCACCAGCAGGCCCACACTAAACGCCGCTGTCATACCGGTGAGCAGAAACTGGCGAATGCGCAGGCTCTGACCGGCGCCGAGGTTCTTGCTGACCAGTGGCTGCAACGATTCGCTGATACCGTAACTTACCTCCAGGCCAATCATCACGAGGTAACCGATAATGGTGTAGGCCGCAACGCCAGTCACGCCAAGGCGGGTGATCATGACCCAGTTGAACAGCAGCACAATTAAGCCCACGGACATTTCGTTAGCGAACTCAGAAAAACCGTTCCAGGCGGCACTTAACATGCGCCCCCAGCCCCTGCGAACGGACACGAAATACAGGGTACAGCGGGCGCTAAACAGGTGTGTCGATAAAATCAGGAAGATCGCCAGATCTGCCAGCGCCGAGGCCCAGGCTGCGCCCTTGATGCCCCAGCCCATGCGCACGATAAACAGGTAGTTAAGGCAGATATTGATCAGCGCAAAACTGACCAACGCAGCAGAGGCAAGGATCGGACGGCCGTCCACGCGCACGAAATAATCCAGCGTCAGCGCGGCAATCAGCAACGGCGCAAACCATAAGATGATGCGCATGTAGTCGCTGACCAGCGGCTGTAATTCCTCATTCGCACCGAGCAAGGCCACCACTTGGGGGAGGAACAATAAACACAGGGCGCTGATTAGCACGCCAAGACCCGTGGTGGCCAAAAGGGTACGAGTAAAGATGTCGGCGGCCGCGGATCGGTCTCCAGCACCGAGAAACTTCCCGCACATGACCGAGCCGCCGACAGCAAGCATGAACACGATGGCGGCGAAGACGGCCCACATGGGCTGCGCGATATTGACCGCCGCCAGGGCCGTGGAACCGACGAAATTGCCGATAAACACACCATCGATAATTCCTGCCGAGGTAACGGCCACCATGCCGAGCACGGAGGGAATGGCGTAGTGCAGAAACACGGGAACGATGGGCCCCTGGAGCGGGTCGCGCTGCGTTGTCATAGTGGCTGACTCATTCACTGGCTAGGCATCCGAGGCGCAAGCCTAACGCATAGCGCCTGAACCGTGCGTATGAAATG
>JAOZKI010000016.1:2436-42435 GCA_029935455.1 Lysobacterales bacterium
AGGGGAAAACCGACCACACAGCCTTCACAGTCCATGCACAGCCGGTTCACGGGCGCCGCTGAAAATACGCCTGCGCCACTGATTAGCGCACCCTGTCCGGACGGCCTTGTCGCTCCGGGCCCGGATTAAACATAACTGGAGAATTAGCGACATGACATTCCGTAAACCTGCCCTGCTCGCGCTGGCTGCTACCGCCGCCCTTAGCGTTTTTTCATCCGCTTTTGCCCACGACCATGGCAACGAAAAAGACATCGTTGACACGGCCGTAGCAGCGGGAAGTTTCAACACGCTGGCCGCTGCCCTGCAAGCCGCTGACCTGGTCGACACGCTGAAAAGCGCCGGCCCCTTCACGGTCTTCGCGCCAACCGATGATGCCTTCGCGAAGCTGCCGGCCGGTACGGTGGAAACGCTGCTGAAGCCGGAAAACAAAGACCAGCTGGTGGCCATCCTCACCTACCACGTGGTGAGCGGTAAGGTACTTGCTGCCGATGTGGTGAAACTGGATTCGGCCACCACGGTGAACGGCCAGGACGTGAGCATCACGGTCGACGGCGGTACGGTGAAAGTCAACGATGCCACCGTCACGGCCACGGACATCATGACCAGCAATGGCGTGATTCACGTGATCGACTCGGTCATTCTGCCGCAGTAACACTGACAGCGCAGAACGAGACAGAAAAGCCCGCCTTCTGGCGGGCTTTTTTTAGGGGCACGGACTCCGGGGCCAGATCGTATCCAGGGGCACCGCAGCAGGGCCAATGGCACCTTGAGCCTGTAACGCGTTCACAACGCGATTCAGCGCCCCAGCCGGACGTCGCCAACTGCCTGACCAGCGCACTGTCTGCAACCAGGCCTCGACTTGTGACTCCTGCAAGCCATAGCGCGCGGCCAGCTCACCGGCTGCGCCACGACGCCTTTGCAAGCGCCAGGCGCTGGCCACTACCCCATGCAGCAGCGGGCGCCATAGATCCCGGTAGCGCGCATAGGCCTGCGGCTGCACGCTAAACACGAAAGCGGGCCATGGCGCAGCGCGAATGCCAATGCGTCGAAACTCCCCGGCATCCACCAGCGGCTGGGTCATGGTCTTTTCCCACAGGAAGACCTCCGCGTCGGAACGGGCGAAGGCCTGACGGGCACCGGCCAGAGAACCAACCGTTTGGAAACGCATGCCCTGCAGGCTGAAACCCCGCGCCAGGGCATCCACGATAGCGATCAGATGCGAGCCGGAACCCTCCCGACTAATGGCAACGGTCCGCCCGGCCAGTTCCCTGGGGTCCTTGATCGAGCTGGCAGCCGGCACATGAATCCCCCACTCCAGTGGCGTGGATACATAGACCTTGAGCAGCCGGTTGCCACTGCCGCGGAGCACATCCAGCACCGCCCCCTCGGTGAGCAACAAGGCGGCATGGACTTCCCGCTTCGCCAGCGCTGAACACATGGCACCGGTACCTCCGGGCACCTCCTGGAAGGACAGCTTCAGCCCCAGCTTCTGATACAGGCCTTCCTGCGCCGCCAACTCCCAGGGATAGTTGAAGTGCTCTGGTACTCCAGCAATACGTAGATGCGTCATCAGATCCTCCCAGGCACCCAGTATAGGCAAGGTGGGCTATGATCAGGGTGTCTTCTTAAGCCGAGCCAGCCATGCGCCTTCGACCATTGATCCTGTTGCTTGTCTTCTGCGGTCTGTTCCTGGGTACCTTCGCCCAAGCGAACGGGGACCGGGCCCTTAGCACCGCTGATCCTCACGTGCCGCTGGTGCAGCTGGATGTCATGCTGATGCCCATGACGGCAACGCAACTGCGTGTGGAGGCAAGCGCCTGGCAGGGCGAGTTGCAAAAAACCGCTCAGGCTTTTGCTGATCTTGAGCTGCGTATGCTGCAGCGTGAGCAGGAGGAAAGCACGCCCGAGCGCCAGGCAGCCAATGAGGCGGATCTGGCTCAGTTGATCGACCTGGCCCGGGAGCGCGAGGCTCGTATCAAGCGGCTCAATCGCGTACTGGACCAGATCACGCGCAAGGAGGGGCTCGACAAGGATCACAAGGAGCCAGCCGATGTCGCCTTGATGCGTCGCTATATCGCCAGCGTCAACGGCGTGCGCTCTGACGTGATCGACACGCGCACGTTGCTCAGCGCCACCACCGCCTGGTTCAAGGACCGGGAAGGCGGTATGCGCGTGGGCAAGGTCCTACTCACCCTGCTGCTGTTCATGTCAGGCTTTTGGTTTCTCGGCTATATGCTGGCCCGTGCCATCAACAAGGCCCTGGTGCTGTCCGGCCGGTCCTCACGCATGCTCACGCGCTTTAATCAGCGCAACCTGCCCCGCTTCATGCTGGTACTGGGCATCCTGTCCGGCATGGCTTATCTGGACATCAACATCACACCGCTGGTGGCCATGATTGGTGGCGCAAGTTTTATCGTCGCCTTTGCGCTGCAGGATACCCTGAGCAACTTCGCCAGTGGTCTGATGATCATGCTCTACAAGCCCTTCGACATGGGCGACTTCGTGAATGTGGCGGGCATTCAGGGAACGGTGCAGTCCATGACACTGGTGAGCACCACCATCTCAACCATCGACAACAAAGTCATCATGGTGCCCAACAACTCCATCTGGGGCGACGTAATCACCAACTTTACCGGCGTGACGCAGCGTCGGGTGGACCTCGTGTTCGGCATCGGCTATCGCGATGACATGGCCAAGGCGGAGCGCATTCTCCGTGAATTGGCCACGGCCCATCCCAAAACGCTGGACGAACCGGAACCCGTGGTGAAACTGCACGAGCTCGCCGAGTCCTCGGTGAATTTTATTTGCCGACCCTGGGTGCGAACGGAGGATTACTGGGAGGTTCATTGGGATCTTACCCGTCAGGTCAAAGAGCGTTTTGATGCCGAAGGCGTGTCCATTCCGTTCCCGCAACGGGACGTGCACCTGGTTGACACATCCAGCGCCCAGGGCGCCTAATCTTTTTTTTGACAACGAGACGCCGCACCCGGCCGGGGCTGCCAAGCGCCCCACGGGGCGCCGATGATTGAAACTTGACGGCCAGCCGGTACACTCTCCCAAAATTCTTTTAAAACACCAACAAGCCCCCTCCGGGGCCTTACCGAGCGAATAATGAACCGCAAATCCACTCACCTGCCGCCACGGCATGCGGCCTACCGACTGTGCCACCATGGTCTAATCGCCTTGACGCTGCTGGGCACCGCCATGCCACTTTTTGCGCACGATGAACGCGTTCTGGAAGAAGTGGTGGTCGAAGGGCGGCGACAGGTACTGGTTGGTGAAGCCCGCACCGCATCGGAAGGTGTTGTCAGCCAAGATGAATTGGCCTTGCGCCCCCTGCTGCGCCCCGGCGATTTGCTAGAAGCCGTGCCTGGTCTGATCGTGACCCAGCACAGCGGCTCCGGCAAATCGAATCAGATGTTTCTGCGCGGCTTCAACCTGGATCACGGCACGGACTTTGCCACCTGGGTTGACGGCATGCCGGTGAACATGCGTACCCACGGCCATGGCCAGGGCTATACGGACATCAACTTTGTCATTCCCGAGACGGTGCGCACCATCGACTTCGTCAAAGGGCCCTATCATGCCGAACTGGGTGACTTCAGTTCCGCTGGCGGCGCCCACATGCGCACCTTTGATGATCTGGGAGAGAACACGGCCAAACTGGGGCTGGGTGGTAACGGCTTTGCACGCCTGCTCCTGATGGGTGACACCCTGCTGGGTGATACGCGCTTCATGGGTGCCGTGGAAGCACAAAGCTACGACGGCCCCTGGACAGATATCGATGAGGACGTGCGTAAATTCAACGGCCTGGCAAAGCTCAGCGGCGAGAGTGATATCAGCGCCTGGCATCTGACTGCCATGGCCTATGACAACCGTTGGAACTCGGCCGATCAAATTCCCGAGCGGGCCGTGCGCGAAGGTCTGATTGATGAACTCGGCTCCATCGACACCACGCTCGGCGGTGATTCACGGCGCGCCAGTCTGTCCTGGGGCTACGAGCACGAGCACATGACGCATCGCTCCGAATGGAGTGCCTATGTGATCGACTACCAGATGAATCTGTGGTCTAACTTTACCTATCTGCTGGACGACCCGGTGGATGGCGACCAGTTTCAGCAGTTTGATGAACGCACCATCTGGGGCGGCGCCTATCGACGCTTCTGGGTCACGGGCGCAGAGGAACACTTCCACCACTCCGCCGGCGTCGAAGTGCGCTACGACGACATCCATGATGTGGGACTTTACCGCACGCGGGAACGGCGGCGACTGAGCACGGTGCGTGAAGACTCGGTGGACGAGGCCAGCATCGGCATCTACTACGAACTGGCCTGGCGCATGTCGGACCGCTGGCGCTCCGTGCTCGGCATTCGCGGCGACTATTACCGCTTTGATGTACGTTCCGATTTGCCCGTCAACTCAGGCGATGACAGCGACAGTATTGTCAGCCCGAAAGCGAGCCTGATCTATAACGTGTCCGATCTGACCGAACTGTATCTCAGTGCCGGCTTCGGCTTCCATTCCAACGATGCGCGCGGCACCACCATCAGCATCGATCCGGCCAGCGGCGAGCCCGTCGACCCGGTCAACCCGCTGGTGCGCTCCAAGGGCGCAGAAATCGGCTTCAAATCGGTATGGCAGGACAGTTGGAACGTCTCCCTGGCCTTGTGGTACCTGGAACTGGATTCGGAGCTGCTGTTCGTGGGCGATGCCGGTACCACGGAAGCAGCGGGCAGCAGCCGCCGCTGGGGCGTTGAGTGGAATAACTTCTACGCGCTCGACGATGTCTGGAGCCTGGAAGCGGACTTTGCCTGGACCGACTCGGAATTCACCGACGCGCCCAGCAACGAGCGGGCCATCCCCGGCGCCCTGCCCTTTGTTGCCACCGGGGCCTTGAGCGCACGCTTTGAGAGCGGCTGGTTTGGCTCCTTCCGCCTGCGCTACTTCGATGGCGCACCCTTGATTGAAGACGACAGCGTCACCGGTCGCGACGCCACCATGGCCAATCTGGCCCTGGGTTGGGGCAACGAGCGCTGGCAAATACAGGCCGATTTACTCAACCTGTTCGACAGCGACGATCGGGATATCCAGTACTACTACGCTTCCCGGCTTGCGGGCGAGCCGCCTGCCGGCATTGAAGACGTGCACTACCACGTATTCGAACCCCGTCAGCTGCGCGTGTACGCCAGCCTGAAGTTCTGAACCCCACGGTCTGCCCCGCGGGGTCAGACGGAGCGGATACAAGCTTCAGGCGCCCAATTCGGGTATGCTACGCGGTTTTCCTGACGGGCCAGCCAGGCTGTAGGCAAAGTGAACGAGAAGCAATCTTTCAAGCCCGAGCGACTGGGCATCATGGGGGGCGGCCAGCTGGGCATGTTTCTGTGCCAGGAGGCCAGCAAGCTGGGCTTTCACAGCACGATCCTGGAAGCCAATCCGGCCGGCTCCGCCGTGCCCTATGCGGATCAGGTGATCACCGCTGGGCTGGGTGACCTGGAGGCGGTCCAGCAGCTGATCGATGCCAGCGATGTAATTACCTTCGAGCTGGAAGCCATTCCTGACGAATCCCTGGCCCTGCTGGATCAGGCCGTGGCCGCCGGCAAGCTCCAGGTCTATCCCGATACCCGCACGCTCTCGCGCTTCAAGGACAAGGGCATTCAAAAGGCCTGGCTGGAAGAGACCGGTCTGCCCACCCTGCCCTATCTGACAGTAGTTCAGGGGCAGATGCCAGACGCGCTGGGCCAGGACCCCTGGACGCTGCCGGTGGTGCAAAAGGCCCACCGCGGCGGCTATGACGGCAAGGGGGTGCAGTTACTGCGCACGGAGGCCGACCTGGCCGGGCTGTGGGCCGTCCCCAGTTACCTGGAGCCGGCGCTCGACCCCTGCCTGGAGATTGGCGTGGTGGTGGCACGGGGTCGCGATGGTGAACTGCAATGCTACCCGCCGGTCTCCATGGATTTTGATGCGCGCTATAACGCCGTGCACGCGGTCAGCAGCCCGGCTGAGGTGGCACCGGAACTGGTCGCCCGCTGTGAGCAGATAGCGCGTCAGGCCATCGCCAGCCTGGACACGCCCGGTGTTTTTGCCGTGGAGCTGTTCGTTGATCCGGCCGGCGAGGTGACCATAAACGAGATTTCACCGCGTGTTCATAATTCCGGTCACCTGGGTCTGGAAGGCTTCGAGCATTCCCAATTCGAGCAGCATGTACGCGCGGTCATGGGGCTACCACTGGCGCCGATCACGGCCGCCGCGGACGCCGCCGTAATGGTGAATATTCTTTACGACGAAGGGCTGAAGGCGGCCTGTGCGCCCACCCCCGGGGTGGAACATCGCCCGGGTGACTGCCCGGTTGCCATTCACTGGTACGGCAAGAGCACCGGCCAGGCCGGGCGCAAGATGGGGCATTTGACCGCACTGGCGGCCGACACAAGCCGCGCTCGCGCCGCCGCCGAGCAGACCCTGCAATCGCTATTCAACAGCAACAAGGCTCCCGCAGAGCCCGGCAAGGAGACCCAGACATCATGAGCGACAATGCCACCCACGCCCGCGTCGGTATTATCATGGGCAGCGATTCGGACCTGCCCGTGATGAGTAAGGCCGCTACGCTGCTGGATGAGCTGCAGGTCAGCTACGAGCTAACCGTGGTCAGCGCCCATCGCACGCCAGATCGACTGTATGAATATGCCCGGGATGCGGAGCAGCGCGGCTTGCGGGTGATCATCGCCGGTGCCGGCGGTGCGGCGCATCTACCCGGCATGGTGGCAGCCATCAGCCCGCTGCCAGTGGTCGGTGTACCGGTCAGTGCAACCTGCCTGGCGGGTGAGGACGCCCTGCTGTCCATCGTCCAGATGCCGGCCGGCGTTCCCGTGGCCACGGTCGCCATTGATAACGCCAGCAACGCGGGCATTCTGGCCGCGCAAATGCTCTCCACCGGCGATGCGCAGCTGCGCGACCGCATCCGCGCCTACAAAGCCAGCCTGGAGCAATTGGTGCTGGCCAAGGCAGAACGTGTGGCACGCAGCAGCGGTGAGGACCGCTAGCAGCGCCGCCCCGGGCTAAAAGCCCCTGTCAGCACCGCGATGGCTCCCGCCACCGCGGCCCGCCTGTTCGGCCCTAACCGCCCGCCGGATAGCTATAGCTACTGAGAAATCCCAGCGGCAGCCCGGAGAAGGTGTACAGCAGCAGGAATCCGGTCCAGAGCACCAGGAAGGTGATCGAGTACGGCAGCATCATGGCCGCCAGGGTGCCAATGCCCGTGCCCTTCACATAGCGCTGGCAGTAAATCACCACCAGGGGGAAATACGGCATCAGCGGCGTAATGATATTGGTGCTGGAATCCCCCACGCGATAGGCGGCCTGGGTCAGATCCGGGGAAATTCCCAGCGTCATGAGCATGGGCACGAAGATCGGTGCCAGCAGCCCCCACTTGCCACTGGCCGAGCCAACGAAAATATTGACGAAACCGGTGAGCAGCACAATCCCGATGATGGTGACCTGCCAGGGTAGCGCCAGCGCCTTGAGCAATGCCGCACCCTCGAGCGCCAACAAGGCACCCAAGTTGGAGGCTCCAAAGGCGTACACGAACTGGGCGATGAAGAACATGATGACCAGGTAGTAAGCCATCTGCCCCATGGCATTGGTCATGCCCGCAATCATGTCCTTACTGCTTTTGATGGTCCCGGCCACCAGCCCGTACACCACGCCGGGAATCAGGAATAGCAGGAAGATCAGCGTCACAATCGAACGCATGATCGGCGCATCACCCTTGACCAGATCACCCTCGGCATTGCGCCAGGCAGAATCCGCCGGCAGCGCCGTAATGACCACCAAGGCGAGGCCAGCCAGCATGACCGCCACGGCCGTCCACATGCCCTTGCGCTCCAAGGGGGTGAGCGATTCCATCTTGGGCAGGTCATCCAGATCCCCATCCACCGCCGTACCGCGCAGCCGGGGTTCCACCACCTTATCGGTGAGATACCAGCCTACGGCCACGATCAGCAGCGATGAGACAGCGGTAAAGAAGTAGTTATTAAGCGGGTTGAGAACGATCGCCGGATCAAGAATCCGGGCTCCCGCTTGCGTCAGTGATTGCAGCATTGGATCTAACGATGACGGGGCCGGATTGGCGGAAAAGCCCCCGGACACACCCGCAAAAGCGGCCGCAATACCCGCCAGCGGATGGCGCCCGGCCACATAGAAGATCAGGCCGCCCAGGGGAATCACCAGCACATAGCCTGCATCAACCGCCGAGTGGCTGATAACGCCGACAAAAATCACTATGGGCGTGAGCAGCGCCTTGGGCGCTACACCCATCAAAGCCCGCAGGCTCGTATTGATAAAGCCCGAATGTTCAGCCACGCCGATTCCAAGCATGGCCACGAGCACGACTCCCACAGGCCCGAAGCCGGAGAAGTTGGTCACCAGCGAGGACGTAAAGGTGGTAATGGCTGAACCGGTCAGCTGATTATTGACCACGATGGGCAGGCCCGTCCGCGGATCAATGACCTCAAAGCTCACATAGGACAGCAGCCAGGACAGTATCCAGACCACGAACAGCAACGCCACGAACAGCATGGCCGGGTCAGGTATGCGGTTGCCGATACGTTCCACCGCAGCGAGAAACCCGGTCTGGGGCGGCGAGACGTCAGGCGTTTGATCGTTGGCATTCGTGTCCGTCATGGGGACTCCTTGCTGGTTGTTAAGGCGTTGCCGCCGGATAGTAAGTTGTGGTGCCCGGTCCTACCGGCAGATCGAGCCCGAAAACATAGAGGAAGAACAGGCCCACCCAGGCCACCCAGAAGCACAGGGAGTAAGGCAGCATGGTCGCAATCAGCGTACCGATGCCAAGCTTCCGGTCGTAGCGCGTTGCAAAGGCCAGGATCAGGCCAAAGTAACTCATCATGGGCGTGATGATATTGGTGGTGGAATCACCGATACGATAGGCCGCCTGGATCACTTCCGGGCTGTAGCCGGTGAGCATGAGCATGGGCACAAAAATCGGCGCTGTGACGGCCCACTGGGCGGACGCACTGCCCAGCATCAGGTTGATGAAGCTGCACAGCGCGATAAACGGGATAAACACCAACGGGCCGGTTAAGCCAATGGCCTGCAGGGTCTGCGCGCCGGTCACCGCGATGATGGCACCCAGATTGGTCCAGGCAAAGAAGGCCACAAACTGCGCCGCAAAAAACACCAGCACGATATAGAGCCCCAGGGACCCCATGGTATCGGCCATGGCCTGGATCAGATCGCGGTCATTTTTGATGGTGCCGGTAATCTTGCCGTAAACCACGCCCGGAATCAGGAAGAAAACGAAAATCAGGGACACGATGCCGCGCAGAAACGGCGAGCGCAGCACGTCACCGGTTTCCGGATTACGCAGCACGCCCCAGTCCGGCACGATGGTCAAGGCAAGCAGGCCCGACATGGCCAGCGCCGCCAGCGCGGCCCAGCGCAGCGCCTTCTTTTCCTGCGCGCTCAGCGACTCCAGCTTGGCCTCTCCCAGAGCGCCCTCCTGTGCCATGGACGGGTCATAGGTGCCCAGCCGCGGTTCGACAATAAAAATGGTGACCAGCGACCCGATAATGGTGACCAGAAAGGTGCTGGCGATCATGAAATACCAGTTAACCGCTGCGTGGACCTCGTAGGCTGGATCGATCAGATGCGCCGCTGCCTCGGTGATACCAGAAAGCAACGGATCGACGGTACCGATCAGCAAGTTCGCACTGTAGCCACCGGAGACGCCGGCAAAGGCCGCCGCCATTCCCGCCAACGGGTGGCGGCCCAGGCCATAGAAAATAACGCCAGCCAGCGGTACCAGAACCACATAACCCATTTCCGAAGCGGTATTGGAGATCACACCTGCGAACACCAGGGCCACGGTAACCAGCTGCCGGGGGGCGCGCAGTACCAGCGTTCGCACCACCGCCGAGAGCAAGCCCGACTTGTCGGCCACCCCGACGCCCAGCAGCGCCACCAGCACCGTACCCAGTGGTACAAAACCGGTAAAGTTAGTCACCAGATTGGTAACAATGCGTCGCAAACCGTCGCCATTGAGCAGACTAATGGCCTGAATCCGCGCACCCTCAGCCGCACCGGGTCGCACATCTTCCACGGAAACGCCCAGCCAGCCCGCCAGGCCGCTAAAAAGCAGCACCAGACCACACAGGATGGCAAACAGACTGACGGGATGCGGCAGCAGATTGCCCAGCCACTCGACCGCATCCAGGAACCGGCGAAACAGACCTTTGCTGGCCAGCTCTTCTGTCGCACTTACCATCTACTTCTCTCCTTGTTGTTCGCTGGCAAGTCTGAGGGCCTGCACCTCACCGCGCAGGGCCTGCAGTTCAAGCAGCAGCGTTTCTCGCTCGTCATGGGCGAGCTCCGCCGACTCCTCCGCCGCTGCGCGATCCTGCACATGGGTCGAATGCATGGCATTGACGATCAGCGCGATAAACAGGTTTAGCACCGCAAAGCTGGTCACAATCACGAAGGGCACAAAGAAAATCCAGGCCAGCGGATAAACGTCCATGACGGGCCGCACAATGCCCATGGACCAGCTCTCCAGAGTCATAATTTGGAACAAACTGTACATGGATTCGCCCACGCTGCCGAACCATTGTGGAAAATCGGCGCCGAAAAGGTTGGTGCTCATGACCGCGGCCACATAGAAAACCAGCAGCAAGACCGCAATAACAGCGCCCATGCCCGGCAGGGCTGAAAACAGGGCTCCGATCACCATTCGCATCTGCGGCACGATGGACAGCAAGCGCAGCACACGCAGTATGCGCAGCGCCCTTAGCACACTCAGAGCCCCGCCGGCCGGCAACCAGGCCACGGCCACAATGGTGAGGTCAAACAGGTTCCAGCCATCACGGAAAAAGCGACCGCGCCAGGCATAGAGCTTGAGCGTTAGCTCCAGGGTAAAAATCCACAGCGCCAGCGTATCGAGGGCCTGTAAGGCGCCGCCATAGCGCACCCGCAGAGCGGGCACTGTTTCCAGCCCCAGGGAGATCGCATTGAGCACGATAACGGCGGTGATGAAGTGATTGAATCCGGCGCTGGCAAGCAGACGCCCGAGGCCGCTATCGCCGGGCCTGGCTTGGTGGTCATTCATGGGGCGCTAGCATAAGGAAAAAAGCGCCTTCAGAGAACCACTGGAAAAGCTCCGGGGGTAAAAAAAACGCGCCAAGGAGTGGGGCCGCCGGCTTGTGCGAGCGCCCTGGGTTGCGGCGTGGACCAGCGCGGGACATGGGCGCTAAAAAAGTCTGCTAAAAACAGCGCTTTTTGCTGGTGCAAAACGGCTCAGCCTGTTATGATTCGGCGCCCGAAATGCGGGGGCATCCGGACCACTGAACCGGACCCCGAGACCGAATGACTCCACGCGGCGCCCTCCTTGACCGGTGCGCCGCGTGTTTTTTAAGGGATTTCAGTGTGCGGGAGGCAGATCGGCATGAGTGTCTGCTGGGCGTAGTAGCCCGTCGGGAAGGGCCCGACCCCAACCATTAACCATTGAAGTGTAGAGCTGTCATGACTGACCTGAGTGTGTATCGAAATATTGGTATTTTCGCCCACGTGGACGCGGGTAAGACCACCACGACGGAGCGCATCCTGAAACTGACCGGTAAAATTCATAAAACCGGTGAGGTGCATGACGGCGCGGCCACCACCGACTTCATGGAGCAGGAACAGGAGCGTGGCATCACGATCCAGTCCGCTGCCACCAGCTGCGAGTGGGATGGTCACCGACTAAACATCATCGACACCCCGGGACACGTTGACTTCACCATTGAAGTGTACCGTTCCCTGAAGGTTCTGGACGGCGGCGTCGGCGTGTTCTGTGGCTCCGGCGGTGTTGAGCCCCAGTCGGAAACGAACTGGCGCTATGCCAACGAATCCGAAGTGTCGCGCATCATCTTTGTGAACAAGCTGGACCGTCTCGGTGCGGACTTCTACCGCGTGGTGGAACAGATCAAAAATGTGCTCGGCGCCAACCCGCTGGTGATGGTGCTGCCCATCGGTACGGAAGATAACTTCACCGGTGTGGTTGATCTGCTGACCATGAAAGCCTGGGTTTGGGACGAGTCAGGCCAGCCGGAAAACTATGAAATCACCGACATTCCGGAAGACCTGCAGGCCAAGGCCGAGGAGTATCGGGAAAAACTGATCGAGACCGCTCTGGAACAGGATGATGACCTGCTCATGGCGTATCTGGAGGGCGAAGAGCCGTCCCTGGAAGACATCAAGCGCTGCATCCGCAAGGGCACCATCAACCTGTCCTTCTTCCCCACCTTCTGTGGCTCTGCCTACAAGAACAAGGGCGTGCAGAACGTACTCAACGCCGTGGTGGACTACCTGCCCAGCCCGACGGAAGTCGAGCCGCAGCCGGAAGTGGACCTGGAAGGCAACGAAACCGGTGAAATGGCCATCGTTGACCCGGAGCGTCCTTTCCGCGCCCTGGCCTTCAAGATCATGGATGACCGTTACGGCGCCCTGACCTTCACGCGCATCTACTCGGGCACGGTGAAGAAAGGCGATACGGTGCTGAACACCTACACGGGCAAAACCGAGCGCATCGGCCGCATCGTGGAGATGCATGCCGAATCACGCGAAGAGCTGGACTCCGCCCAAGCGGGTGACATTGTCGCGTTCCTGGGCATGAAGAACACCCAGACCGGCCACACGCTGGCCGATCCGAAAAATCCGGCCACGCTGGAACCCATGGTATTCCCGGATCCGGTGATCTCTATCGCCATCGCCGCGAAGGACAAGGCCGGCACTGAGAAAATGGGCATCGCCCTGGGCAAGATGATTGCCGAGGACCCGTCCTTCCAGGTTGAAACGGATCAGGACACGGGCGAATCCATCATGAAAGGCATGGGCGAGCTGCATCTGGATATCAAGGTCGACATCCTGAAGCGAACCCATGGCATTGAGGTGGAAGTGGGCAAACCGCAGGTAGCCTACCGTGAAACCATCACGGCGCCGGTGACGGACAGCTACACGCACAAGAAACAGACCGGTGGTTCCGGCCAGTTCGGCAAGATCGATTACACGATCGAGCCTTTCACGGGCGAAGACGGCGAAATCTACGATTTCGAGTCGACGGTCACGGGCGGTAACGTCCCGCGTGAATACTGGCAGGCCATTGGCAACGCCTTCGAGCGCATGATGGGCGAAGGAACGCTGGCTGGCTACCCGCTGGTGAACGTCAAGTTCACGCTGCAGGATGGCGCCTACCACGCCGTTGACTCCTCCACCATGGCCTTTGAAGCAGCCACCCGCGGTGCCTATCGGCAGTCCATTCCGAAAGCCAAGCCGCAGCTGCTGGAGCCCATCATGAAAGTTGACGTGTTCTCTCCGGACGACAACGTGGGCGACGTGATCGGCGATCTGAACCGCCGCCGCGGCATGATCAAGGATCAGGAAAAAGGCCCCACCGGTGTACGCGTTAAAGCCGACTGCCCGCTGAGCGAAATGTTCGGCTACATCGGCGACCTGCGCACCATCACTTCAGGCCGTGGCCAGTTCTCCATGGAGTTCAGCCACTATGCACCGGCACCGCGTCCGGTCGCCGAGGAAGTGATTGCCGAGGCCATTGCACGTAAAGAAGCCAAGTAAGACCGCTTCTCACACGCAGAAAAAAGCCGGCCCGGGGCCGGCTTTTTTTGTGCCATCGAAAAAAGAGGCTGGATCGTCTAGCAGTCCGGCGGCGGCGTGGCCCGCGCCCGGGGTGGCGCCCAGAAGGCGCGCTTGGAAACGGTGCAGCGTGCAACCTTGCCGTACTGGCGCAACTCCTTCTCATAATCGATCCAGGCCCAGATGGGGCCGTCCAGATACTCGGTCTCGATCATGGCCAGGGCGATATTTGCCTTGGCGGCCGGTGACCACATGGCCGAAGTCACGTAACCGATCTGCTTGGTGCAGTCGCGATCGCGATAGATCCAGGACGATTCCGCCGGCTTGTTGCCTTCGATATCCAGCTTGGTCAGCGTGTAGCGCGTGCCCCGCTCTTTCTCCTCCAACAGGGCCCGCCGGCCATTGAAGTGGGGCTTTTTGAAATCAACCAGCCAGCCCAGGTCGAGCTCGAAGGGCGTCTGGTCATGTTCAAAGTGCACGGTTTTCAGAGCCTCGGCGAACTCCATGTCCGGCATGATGAAGCCCGCCTCCAGCCGCGCCATATTGGTGGCCTCTTCACCATAGGGCTGGATTTGGTAGGGCTCGCCTGCCGCATAGAGCGCGTCCCACATGGCCAGACCCCGATCCTTCTCAATCCATAGCTCGTAGCCCAGATCACCGGTAAAGCCCGTGCGCGACACCATCAATTCGCCGCCCTGGAAAGGAAAGCGGCGGATACCAAAGGGCTTCAAGGTCTCAATGCCCTCCAGCCCCATGCGTTTGAGCACCGCGCAGGTGGTCGGGCCCTGAAATGACAGGGCGGCAATCTCATCGCTGACGTCTTCAACGGTGACCTGCTCATAGCCATAGGCGGCCTTGCGGATCCAGGCCAGGCAAGGGCTACCGCAGGTGAGCATGTACTCCTGCTCACCGAGACGGAAGATGGTGCCATCGTCGACCACCCGCCCCTCGTCGTTACACCAGACCACATAAGTCACCCGGTCAATGGCCAGCTTGTGCACATCGCGGGTCACCATGCGATCGAGCATGGCCGCCGCATCCGCACCGCTGATCCGGTACTTCTGCATAGGGCAAATATCGTAGGTCCCGCAGCCGTTCCGGATGCAGAAATATTCGTATTCCGGATCGTAGTAATACTCCGCAAAGCGATAGCCGTTCCAGCTGGACCAGGCCTCACGCAAATTCAGCGCCGCCTGACGGGGGTGAAACGGTGACTCTTTCAGTCGCTCACCGGCATAGGGATCCGTTTGCATGGCCTCACTCATCGTAGCAATCGTCCTCCGGCACCGTATTGGGCCGCTTCAGGTCCATGAGAATTTCGCGCGCGGCATTGGCACCGCAGGTGGCGGATACACCGCCGCCGGGGTGCGTAGAGGAGCCGCACATGTACAGGTTTTTCACCGGCATGCGGTACTGCGCATAGCCCGGGAAGGGGCGATTGAAGAGCAACTGATCAATGGTCAGCTCGCCCTGGAAGATATTGCCCTCGGTCAGCCCCACTTCCTGTTCGATTTCATAAGGGGTGCGGACCTCCATGTGTTCGATCAAATCGGAGAAACCGGGTGCATGCCGCTCGATCTTGTCGATCACGGTCTTGCCAAAGGCATCGCGCTTTTCCGGCGTCCAGGGGCCGTCTTCCAGCTCCGGCGGGCAATACTGGATAAAGTTCGACATCCAGTGGCCACCCGGTGGCGCTACGGTCGGGTCCCAGGCTGACGGAATAACCGACTCAATAAACGGATCGTCTGACCAGCGCCCACGCTTCCAGCAGTCGTAGGCCCGCTCCAGGGTCTCCATGGAACCGATAAAGGCCTGACCGCCGCGGTTGATGTAACGGTTATCCGGCACGTTAATGAACTTCGGCAGCCCCGAGAGGGCGATATTGACCTTGCCCGAACTGCCGCGAATTTTGTAATTCTCGGCCTTCTTCACGATGCCCGGCGGCAGATCCTTCGGGTCCATGATCTTGGTAAAAGTCCGTTTCGCGTCGAGGTTGGACACCACCACGTTGGCGTAGATCTCGTCGCCATTTTCCAGCACCACGCCATTGGCCCTGCCGTGCTGCACCAGCACCTGAGCCACCGGTGCCTCGCGACGGATTTCACCGCCGAAGGACTGGAAAGCGCTGGCGAGCGCATGGGAGATGGCTCCCATGCCCCCGCGCGCCAACCCCCAGGCCCCGATGGAACCATCCACATCGCCCATCACATGGTGCAGCAATATGTAAGCTGACCCGGGCGACTCCACGCCCAGCGCCGTGCCGATAATGCCCGGCGTGGCCATGGATGCTTTCACCAGATAGTGCTCAAAGTAATCGTCCAGAAATTCCGACGCGCTCATGGTGAAGAAGCGGATGTACTCATAAATCTCGCGCTCACCCAGGTTCCAGAACTGCTTGCCAAGAAACAGCAGTTCATGAATGTCCCGAATCTTGGGCGCCACCGGATCAGGCGGCGTACGCATCAGGGTCTTGCGGATAAACTGCGAGTAGCGGTTCATGTCCGCTTCGAAACGGTGCATGGCGTCCGCATCATGCGGGGAGAAGCGCTTCAGCTCGTTGTGTGCTGCCCCTTCATCGTGATAACCCAGCATCACCTCGCCGTTAAGGCCATAGCTGATGGTACCGAGGTACGGCACCAGCATCAGCCCGTGGCGGGACAGGTCCAGATCGCGATGGATGGCCTGGCGCAGCATGCTGCACACATAGGAGCAGTTGGAATAGGTCCAGCCGTCGTGCAGTTCACGGGATACGGCAGCGCCGCCAATGTAGTCGTTTTTCTCGACCACCAGCACTTCCATACCGGCTTTGGCCAGATAGGCCGCGGCACTGAGGCCGTTATGCCCGGCGCCAATAACGATTGCGTCATAGCGTTTCATGCCAGCACCTCCTGGGCCGCGTTGTAGCCAGCCATACCGGTCAGGTCTCCCGCCGGATGACAACCGGCCCCACACAGCCACAGGCCAGCGACCGGTGATTCGTACTGAGCGGCCTCATAGGTGGGGCGCATCATAAGCGCCTGATCCAGGGCAAATTCCGTATGGTGCCAATGCCCTCCGGTGACGCCATAGTGCTGCTCCAGGTCGACCGGCGACAGCAATTCATGGCCCAGCATCTGCTCCCGCAAGCCTGGCGCGCTGCGCTCCATGACCGCCAGAGCGCGCGCGGCCAGATCGGCCTTGGCGGCCTCATCCCAACCGGCGCGAAGGGCGTGCGGCGCAAACATTACATGAGCACTGAGCACATGCTGGCCCGCCGGTGCGAGTTCTGGCGTCTCCAGCGTCGGTACGCACGCTTCCAGCACCGGCTGCTCCGAGTACTCGCCGTATTTGGACGCATCGAAGGCGAATTCAATGGCGTCCAGCGAGGGAGCAAACAGGAGACGCCCCTGTGCGGACTCCAGGCCGTCAAAATTCGGCTCACCGTCCAGCGCGATGTTCAGCTTGGCGACCAGACCGTTACAACGCAGGCGCCCGATACGATTGGAGAACCCAACCTCCAGATGCTGCACACCCAGCAGCTTCACAAAGGTGGTTTGCGGGTCTGCTGAAGAAATGACCTGCTCGGCGCTAATTTCCTCGCCACTGGCCAGGCGCACGCCGGCGGCCTGCTGGCCCTTGCTGTCCGCGGCCACCAGAATCTTGGCCACGGGCGCGTTGGTCTCCAACGTCACGCCCGCCGCGCTGGCTGCACTGCCCAGTGCATGAATCAAAGAAGTGCCAGCGCAATGACTCTGACTCGCCATGCGATAGAGCATCATGAGAACCGCATTGTTGGGCGAACGCGGTGCCATGCGCGAGCCAATCAGTCCATCCCAGGCCAACAGCGCCTTGAGCGCTTCGTCTTCGAAGTGCTCGTCAACCAGATCACGCATGGGCAGGGAAAAGACCCGCAGAAATTCCCGCATGTCCTCTTTACCGAGGCGCCGTAAGCGCAGCCCCACCTGTCCAAGTGGCAGGAGCGATTTCACCGGACCCTTGGCAATGCGCGGCATGGTCTTGTGCCAGGACGGTTCGAGCGCATCTGCAAAGCGCTGCAGTCGCGCCCGAAACTCGGGCCAGGCAGCCGCATCCTCGACCGAGGCGCCTGCCAAGGTTTCGCCGCGGACCACTCGCGGCGCAGTGCCATCACCGGCCAAGGCGGTGAAGGGCGCGGGGGGCGCCAGCTTCAGACCATGTTGTTCCAGGCCGAGGGCGCGTGCCACGGTGGGCGAAAAATGATGGGACGACGGCGCCACGGGCGCTTTGAAGCCCTTATGAAACTCACGGGCGCGCGCCAGACCGCCGGCCTCGCCGTGGGCCTCAAGTACCAGCACACGTTGGCCAGCCCTGGCCAGTTGGGTCGCACAGACCAGGCCGTTGTGGCCCGCGCCTATTACAATGGTGTCGAAATCGCGCATGCGCAAATGTCCGGAATGGGATCGGGGAGCGTAAAGGTAGACAGGGCGATGCGTACTGACCTCCCGCCCTACAGGCCCGTCACGGCATTTGGTGTACTATCTAGCCGACAACGAGAAATCACCGCCAGAACGGTGACCGAGACGGGAGTGACACACCATGCATGCGCAAAAATTCGTAGACAGCTATCTCGAGGCCTGGAATCAGGCTGACGCCAAAGCCGTAGCCCGCCATCTGGCGCGCGATGGCGTCTACCTGGATGTGCCGGAAAATGCTCATCGCAGCCGGGATGAATTGATCGCCAATCTGGCCGATTTTTTCCGCCAGTCGAAGCATCATTACGAACTGATCGGCGATATCCTCGCTAATGACAATACCATCGCCTTTCAGTACCGCATGACCCCAAGCGACGGCAAAGGTGAAGCGATTCGCGGTGCCGAATTTATCACCTTGCATGGTGACAGCGCCGTCTCCATTCGCGACTACTATGATGTGCCGGACGCGGCGCGGCCCGCCGGCGCGGCCGAGACCGTTTCGCGACAGGCACAGCCCGTCAAATATGCAAAGTCCGGACTCAGCGAGTCGCAGATCGCGCGCTACAAGGCACGACTGGACGAAATGATGGGCGAACAGGAGGCCTATTTGCAGCCGGATCTGACCCTGCCCAGCCTGGCCAAAGCTGCTGGCTGCTCCGTGAATCATTTGTCCCAGGTCATCAATGCCGGCTTTGGCATGAGCTTCTTTGACTGGGTCAGTCAGTTCCGCATTGAACGCGCCAAGGAACTGCTTGCTGATGAGGCCAGCCGGGACGAACCGGTACTCACCATCGCCTTCGCAGTGGGCTTCAACTCCAATTCTGCGTTCTACTCCGCCTTTCGGAAATGGGTAGGACAAACCCCAACGCAGTATCGCAAGGCGCAATTTGACTGACCGCCAGAGGGCGCCAACCGCTTTGTGCCTGTAGGGTGGGAATACCCCCACCCTCGGCGCGCGTATGCTGCCCGCCGTGAATGCTATCACCAACATGAGCCGTCGCTGGGATTTACACCGAATCCAGCAGCTGGTGAAGTGGACTGTCTACGTCCTCGTTTTCGTCAACTTTTGCGTCTATCTCTACGACGACATCACCCGCGCCTCGCATGCCCTGCATGATCAGTCCACGCTTATGGATGTGCTTGGCAGCTTTGCCACCAGCAGCGCGGTGCTTGCCTGGCTGCTGCTGCTGGCCATGTTCGAGCTGGAAACCTACGCACTTGAAGATTCAGAGTGGACCGGTTGGGTTGCCCGTCTGGTTCATGGCCTGAGACTGGTCTGCTTTGTCGTTATTGCGCACACGGTCTTTGCTTTCGCCGAATGGTGTTGGGACCTCCGTATCGATCAGGTCGTTGAGCCGAGCAACGGCGCCTGCGCCCTGGTCGATAGCGATTTTTCCTGGACCTACAACCTCGAGTACTGGGACATTAGCGCTGAAAACTGCGAGGCACTCAGCGCTTCCGGGCCGGTTTACCGCCTGGGCGAAGACGCGGTGGTCACCGATGCCAAGGGCCTGCGCCTTGAGCGCCAACTGGCACTGGCAGATATGGGTGAGATCATTGCTTGGCTGATTGTTATTCTGGCCATGGAAATTATGGTGCGCCTCCAGGGCAAGGGCGTCACTGACGGCCCGCTCATGCGCCGTCTGAAACTGACCAAATATCTGCTTTACGGATTCCTCAGCTGCCTCGCGCTGTGGTGGAATTCCCTGGGACACACCTTATATCTATGGGACACATTCCTATGGATCGCGGGCTTCGCGGCAATTGAAATGAATCTCAACGAATGGCGCGATGAGATTCTTGAAGAGCGCACCAGGACCCAGAAACAGGACGCGGCGCCGGTTGAACCGTCATGATTCGCGGCCAGCGATACCAATAACCAACGACCAGATAGAGAACGGCATCTCATGAAGGCGGAAAATCAGCAGCAGGAACATACCGGCTCTTACTACGCAGCGTCGGTAAACGAGCACACCAGCTACCCCCAACTGAGCGACAGCCAAGAGGTGGACGTCTGCGTGGTCGGCGCCGGCTTCACCGGTGTCGCGACCGCATTAACACTGGCAGAGCGCGGCTTTTCCGTTGCCCTGCTGGAAGCGAATCGCGTGGGCTGGGGCGCGTCCGGACGCAACGGCGGCCAGCTCATTAACGGCATCAGCGGCTCTGCGAAAGTCAACAAAGCCAATGGCGGGAACTACGGTGACCTGCTGTGGGATCTCGGCTGGCGCGGCAACACCATCATTCGGGAACGCATTGAAAAATACGGCATTCAATGCGACTTCAAGGAAGGTTTCGTAGAAGTTGCTGTCAAACCGAAGCAGGTACCCTGGTTGGAGGAGTACGCCGAAGAACGGGAAGCGCGCAACTTTCCCCATCGCTGGGAGATCTGGTCACGCGAAGAGACCCGGGACAAGCTGGGAACCGATGCCTACCACGGTGCCTTCGCCTGCTTTCGAGACGGCCACCTGCACCCGCTCAACCTCTGTATCGGCGAGGCCAAAGCGGCAGCAAGCCTGGGGGTGAAGATCTTCGAACAGTCACCGGTCACGAAGATCGATCACGGTGACCGTCCGGTGGTCCACACGGCCAAGGGACAGATCAAGGCCAATGCCGTGGTGCTGGCCGGCAACGCCTACGGCCAACTCGAACCCAAGCACCTTTCCAATCTGGTGTTCCCGGCGGGCAGCTACATTATTGCCACCGAGCCCCTGTCCAACGATATGGTTGCGGAGATCAACCGGGAAGATGTCGCCGTCTGCGACGTGAACAATGTGGTGGACTACTACCGGCTGTCCGGTGACCGACGCCTGCTTTACGGCGGTGCGTGCAACTACTCAGGCCGTGACCCGAGCGATATCGAGGCCTTCATCCGGCCACGCATGGAACGCGTCTATCCCCAGATGAAAGACGTGCGTATCGAGTACCAGTGGGGCGGCAAAATCGGCATCGTGCTCAACCGCGTTCCCGCCGTTGGCCGCATAAACGGCAACGTCTACTACTGCCAGGGCTATTCCGGCCATGGCGTGAATGCCACCCATGTCATGGGTGAGGTGATGGCCGATGCCATTGGCGGCACACTGGAAGCCTTTGACCTGTTTGCGAATGTGGGTCATTTCCGCATCCCCGGTACCCGTTGGCTGGGCAATCAGATTATCGCCCTCGGCATGCTGTACTACAAAATGAAAGACAAGATTTAACCCATGGACCAAGCGCTCCGGTTACACTGACCGCCGACTGAGTTAGAGGGAACCCCAGCCATGGACATATACGCCGGTGCCATTGCCGCCAGCCTGATCGTCTACCTGCTGGTAGGGAACTACGCCGGACGCCGGGTTAAACATCTAGACGACTATTTCGTCGCTGGACGTAATGCGCCGACCCTGCTGATCGTTGGCACCCTGGTGGCCAGCATCATGAGCACCAACGCCTTTCTTGGGGAAACGGGTTTTGTCTACGACGGACAGGCGGGGCCTTACCTGCTCTGGCCTGGCATCGCCGCCACCTTCTACGTTTGGGGCGCGCTTTTCTTCGGGCGGTACCTGCGCCGCAGCCGTGCCCTGACCGTGGCCGAATACTTTGGACAACGCTTTCAATCGCAGCGGGTTCAAACCATGGCCGGGATCACGATCATTTTTGGTCTTGGTGGCTACCTGCTGGCCGTCACACAGGGCGCTGCCTACCTGCTGACGCAGGTTGCAGACGTGAGCTACCACCAGGCGTTGATTATCAGCTGGCTGGGCTACACCGGCTTCACCCTTTACGCCGGCACCCGCGGGGTGATCATTACTGACACGCTCATGTTTCTGCTCTTCACCTCCATGGCCTTTGGCGCACTGGTGTTCCTGGTCGACGATGCCGGTGGTCTCAGCCAGTCCATCTTCGAGCTTGCCCAGCTACCGGAAAAACCCGACCTGATGAGCTGGAAAGGGGTTACCGGTGAGGATGCCGCATTTAGCTCCGGCGCTCACTTCGCCTTTTGGAACGTCACGCTGGCGCTGGCCTGGGGTCTGGTCTATGCGGTTAGCCCCTGGCAGTCCAGCCGCTACCTGGTCGCGCGCGACGAGCATGTGGTACTCCGTGCAGCGTTAATTGCGGCCATCTGCGTGACCTTCCTAGAGGTCGTGCTATACCTGGGTGGTGCCGTGATCAACCTCAGCGATCCGGGCATCGAACCTTCCCATCAGGTGATGGTGTACGCCGCACGGGAATTGCTGCCACCACTGCTGGGTGCCCTGCTGCTGGCGGGCATCATGGCCGCCGCCCTGTCTTCTGCATCCACCTTCATGTCCCTGGTGGGCTTTAGCGTTAGCAATGATCTGTTTCCCAAGCGCAAGATTGATGAGCAACGCATGCTGCGCATCAGTCGTTGGACCATGCTGGGCATTGGCCTGCTTAGTTTGGCCGTGGCCTTCGTGGCGCCCGTCGATCTGTTCTGGCTGGTCTATTTCGTGGGCACCTTGTACGCCTCCTCCTGGGGTCCGGTGGCACTCATGTCGGTCTGGAGCAAGCGCATTACTGCCAATGCCGCATTCTGGGGCATTCTCTCCGGCTTCCTGTTCAATGTGGGCCCCAAAGGACTGGAAACCTTGGGCTGGGTCAGCCTGCCCATCTGGCTGGACCCGATCCTACTCGGCGGCCTGGTCAGTCTGCTGGTCATTCTGTTGGTTTCCCGACTGGACTGCCCAAGCGACGCGGAGCATCGTTACCGCGAACAACTGCACCAGACGCCGGCGGAAGATCGCGTCAGCGGCAAGCTGCTCACGACCGCGCGCTTGCCCTGGCTCATGGTGATCTATTCCCTTGGCCTTACCGTGGTCTATCTGGTGTACTATCTGCCGCCGTTTAGAGCCGCCACCGGCGCAAGCGGGACCGCAGAATTAATCGTGATTTCGTTTGGGCCGTTGTTATGGGTGTTCACCGCCCTGTTCGCGCGTCGTACCATTTTGCGCGAATACGGAAAACCCTGATGCGGCGCGGACAATCTCCTCACACACGCCGCCGGGTCAAGGAACGAAAACTGCCATGAGCACCCCTGAAGCAGCTGCCACGGATTCACCCTGCATCAATATTTGTCGTCTTGACGAGCAGGGCTTTTGCGTCGGTTGCCGCCGATCCATGGAGGAAATCTCAGCATGGGTCCGGCTGAGTCATTCGCAACGCGTGGCGGTGCTAAGGGCCTGTGAGGCGCGCGGTCTCGCCTGCCATCAGCCGCGCTAGCATGCCTTGAGCGCCAGCGAACCGGCGCCCTTAGGCGTGTCGTAGGCCAGCAGCTCACCCCGCATGCTTGCAGCAAGTGCCCAGGGTTGGGCGGGCATGGCAATCACCGCGATGGCGGCGGTCGGCATGGAGCCAACAGAGGCGCCAGTGAGCTGGTGAACCCACTGGCTCATGGTCGGATTGTGCCCCGTCAACATGACCCGATGGACCGCATCAGGCACCTGCTCCAGGGCCTCCTGCATGCCACCGATACCGGCGAAGTACAGTGATCGCTGTAAATGAATCCGTGTCGCATCCAGTCCCAGGGCATCAGCGATCAAAGCGGCGGTCTGCTGTGCTCTGGCAGCCGGACTACTCACAATCAGTTCCACTTGATGGCCATGCGCCAGCAGGCGCCGACCCATTTCCGGTGCGGCCTGGAGCCCGCGCCGATTCAGCGGGCGTTGCAGGTCCTCCAGCCCGCTATCGTCCCAGGACGACTTGGCATGGCGCACAAGATATAGCCACCGCTGCTTTTGGCTCACGGCTACTCCCCGACGCCTTGGAATAGGTTAGAGGCCGGCATCATGCGCGCATTAAAGGCCGTGCGCTGCACACTCCAGATCCGCATAAGCGGTAAAGTGCCAACGACCATCAGCCAGATCTGCCAGATACCAGCCACAGGACACGGCCTGCGGCTCGCTTTCGTAATGATCCAGCCAGCGGGCCTTGAAGACCACCGTTGACGCGTTAATGCGATCTACCTTCAACCCGGTCAGCTCCGCGCCCAGCCAGCCTTCGGCCAGCCACTCCTGCATGGGTGCGCCCAACCATTCCTGCTTGGCCGTGCGGGACAGGGTGCCGTTATGCTCGTGGGTCTCAACCTCGTCCGCATAGTACTCAAGAATGGTCTCAAGCTGGCTGCCCGGATCATCATTCCAGAGCGGCGCATAAGCTTCCTCAAACCACTTTTGTGGATCATTACTGGCCATCTCAGCCGAGGCTGCGCCAGCAATCAGAGCGAGAACAAAAAATCCTTGCAGATGGCGTGCCGTCACGGTCACTCTCCTTTTTCAGATACCCAGTTAGTCAAACGCAATTTGCATCCGCCGCCTGTCATGCCGGACGGTTGCCATATCTGCTCAACAATATAGCAGGCCCATGCCCCGCGATGATGTCTGGCAGCTTGTCACCATCGATACAGCGGCTAGAATGCGCAGAGCGCCAACGATGGGAATAATCGCCGCACCATGTCAGATGCCAATCAGCTGTTCCACCAGGCGCGCCAGGCGTTCGCAAAGCGCGATTATGCGCAAAGCGTTGCCCTGTGCGCCCAGCTACGGAAAGCCATCGGCCTGCGTGAAGAAATCGCCAACCTCCAGGCCATGTCCCTACTGGCCATGGGACAGGTGGTTGAGGCCGAAACCGTCATGCTCGAGGCCCTCAAGCAGGACGCGGTCGCACCGGGCGTGCTGCTGAACGCCGCGCGCATTGATTTGCGCATGGCCGAGCCACAGCGCGCCAAGCGTCACACCCTGGAAGCAGCGCGGCGCGCGAGCAATGACTCTGCTGTGCTTTACCAGGCCGCCATGACCTGTCGTCAACTGGGAGATGAAACCACCGCATTTCGGCTGCTGGAGCGATGTTTACACATCAATCCTTCCCTCGCAGATGGATGGCATCTGAAAGGTTCCATGCTACTGGATCAGGGTGCCCAGGAGCAGGCCCGCGCAGCGCTGGAGCAAGCGCTGGCCCTGCTGCCTACCCATGGCAAAAGCCTCGCAGACCTGGCCCAGCTTTCTGAGCAGGACCAGGACCAGGACCAGCTGGAGCAACGTCTACTGCAGGCCGCAACCGGTAGCGTAGACCCCTGGGACCGTTCCTCGGCCCTGTTTGCCCTGGCACGAAGGGCACACAAGCAACAGGACTACGAGCGGGCGGGCACGTTTTATCTGCAAGCCAATGCGCTGGGTAAATCCCTTCGGCCCTATGCCTTCAATCGCTGGATGGAAAAGCAGGCAGCGACCCTGGAACGTGAGCAGGCACTCACAGCCATCGGACCCCCGGGGCAAGGAGCGGGCGCTACACTGACGTTTATTGTAGGCATGCCACGTTCAGGCACCAGCCTCACGGAGCAGGTGCTGAGCCAGTCACCACAGGTTCTGGCTTGTGGCGAACTGACCGCCATGCACGCGCTCGAGATCAACGCCCGCCCCGGTGCGGGACCTGAACAACAGCGCAAGCGCTATCTCAACGCACTGCCCAAGGGACACGAGCGCTATGCAAGGGTGGTGGACAAACTACCCATGAACTTTGAGCGGGTGGGCATGATTCACCGGCTTTTTCCCGGCGCACGCTTTGTTCATTGTGAGCGATCGCCCTTGGACACGATTTGGTCCTGCTTTCAACAGGATTTCCAATCGGGCGTGCACTGGGCCTTCGACCTGGAACAAATTACCGAGGTGTACCTGCAGCATAGGCAGCTGATGTCGCTGTGGAAGCAGCGTTTGCCTGACCACATCTTCACTCTGCCCTACGAATCGCTCGTAACCGATCTGAAAAGGACCATTGGTGACCTGTGCGATTTTCTGGATCTTGCAATCAGTCAGGACATGTTAGCGCCCCACACCAGCTCCCGGAGCGTAAAAACTGCCAGTCGGCAGCAGGTGCGAAAAGCAGTCTACACATCCTCCGTGGACAAGTGGCGCCACTATGAACGACTGCTGGCGCCGGCCCAGGCAAAACTGCACGCGGCAGGCATCAGCGACAGACGGACGAAATCGACGGACTGAACAGCGGTAATCCGACTCCCTGCGCCAGCGCACCACAGTCACGCCTTTACATTTCTTTAACGTAACTGTTACAGTCCCGCCACGTCCTTTGACTAGGTTGGTGGGCCTGTGCGTTAAATCGTGGTTAATACCGTGTTTTTTACGTGCAAAAAAGCCGTCCGACCCCCGAAGCAAACACACGTTAGGTTTGTCCCCAGGACGTCAATACATTAATGAGGAGCTACAAGCTAATGCCAGCAAATACACAGGAAGGTTCAGCCAAGCTGAAAAAATTCCTTCTGGCCCTTGCCATCTCCAGCGTGGTTCACACCGCCTGGGCGCAAGATGCACAAGAGGCCGAAGAAGAGGATGATGCAGCGGATCTGGGACGAATTACCGTCACCGGCTCGCTGATCAAGCGCGAGGACTTTACCTCTACCTCCCCCATGCAGGTGATCGATGCTGAAACCCAGTTTCAGGCCGGTCAGCTGTCCATCGCAGACATTCTGCAGAACACGACCATTGCAGCCGGTACGACCCAGCTGAACAACCAGTTCAACGGTTTCGTCGTCGGCGGTGGCACCGGTGTCCGCACGCTGGACCTGCGTGGACTCGGTGATGCACGCACCCTGGTGCTGCTAAACGGACGTCGTCCGGGCGGTTCAGGCACGCGTGGTCAGGTGAACGCGCTGGACCTCAACAGCATTCCGGATCTTGCCACGCAGCGCGTTGAGATCGTACTGGACGGTTCGTCCTCCATCTACGGCTCCGATGCTATCTCTGGTGTGGCCAACATCATCACCCGTCGTTCCGTGGAAGGCCCTGAGATAACGGCTCAGGTCCAGCTTCCGGAAACCTCGGGCGGCGAGTTCTACCGCGTAGGCGGTATCTTCGGTGGTAACAGCGCAAACGGTTCCTGGACGGTCTCCGCTCAGTATGACGAGCAGAAAGCGCTGCGCCTGGCAGATCGTGATTTCCTGCAGTGTAACCGTGACCTTTACCGCGACGCGGCCGGCAATATCATCGACCGGGAAGATCGCGGCATTAACGCCGGTACGGAAAACGCAGGCTGCTTCAACCTGTATGCCAACACGGTTCTGGCTTTCGCTCTCGGCGGCGCCCGTTTCGTGCAGATCCCGGGCATCCCTGGTGATCCGGCCCTGCCCGGCTACCGCATCCGTGAGAATGCCAACTACATTGACAGCCCGGACGGACAGGCCTTCTATGAAGACCAGCTCTATTTCCCGGTTGCCAACTCTGAGATGGCGATCAACGAGTTCAAGAACACGAAGGTGTACGCGACCGCTGATTACTCTTTCGGCAACATCGACTGGGATCTGGACTTCCTGTACTCCAACCGCAACACGGTGGCGGAGGGCTGGCGTCAGTTCTTCCCGCAGGTCGGCGCAGCAGGTTTCTACAGTGGCGATCCGGGTGAGTTTACCGACCCCTTCGGCTTTATCTCACTGCCGGTTATGCCCTACATCTCAAACTCTGATATCGATGTAGACTACTACTACCTGTCCACGGGCCTGAGTGGTGTGCTCAACACGGACAAGTTCTGGAGCTGGCAGGTTTACGGTTCCTACAGCTACTCCGACGGTGACTACACGCGCGACTCGATCCTGGCATCACGTTCAGGCGACCTGCGCTTTGACGCCAACGGTCCGGTTGTGAACTACTTCAGCACGCCGATCCTGAACGGCACCGACATCCAGTCTCTGGTCAACGCGGTCGGCGTTACCCACACGGGCAACACCATCTACGACCAGGCGCAGCTTGTGGGTATCCTTTCAGGTGACCTGATGGAACTGCCGGCGGGTACGCTGGGAACGGCTTTCGGTCTCGAATACCGCACCTTCAGCATCGACGACCAGCCTTCCATTGAATCACGCAGCGGCGACCTCTGGGGCGAGTCCTCAGCACTGGTCACTAAAGGCGACAACAGCGTGATCGAGGCATTCCTGGAAGCCGACATTCCTCTGATCGCCAACAAGCCGGGCATTGAAAGCCTCACGCTGAACGCTTCTGTCCGTGGTTTCGACTACGACAAGGGCGGTAAAGATGTGGTTTGGAAAGCCGGTCTAAACTGGCAGGTCGTTCCAGCCCTGCGCGTACGCGCTACGGCGGGTACGTCTTACCGTGCGCCCGCGCTGTTCGAGCAGTTCCTGGGTAATGAAACCAGCTTTCAGGATCAGTTCGGTATTGACCCCTGCATCGAGTGGGGCCAGAGCAACAACGAAAACCTGCGTGCCAACTGTGGCTCTCTGGGCATCCCAGACGACTACAATGGCGGTACGGCATCTATCTCGGCCACGATTATTTCCGGTGGCGGCGTGGATAACCTGGAATCTGAAACCTCTGATTCCTTCACCGCAGGCTTCGTGATCACGCCGGAAGGCACCGATCTGAACATTGCTGTTGATTACTTCGACATCACGATCAACAACCAGATCGCTCAGCTCGGCGCTGGCGCCATTGTTAGCGGTTGCTACGGCAGCGAGAACTTCCCGAATGCTTTCTGTGACCTGGTGAATCGTGCACCCGCAAGCAGCGAGAACCCGTTCCTGATCCTCACCGTTCAGGACAACTTCGTGAACGTTAACGAGCAGTCCACGAAAGGTGTGGATCTGAACATGAGCTGGAACTTGGGCTTCGACGCCGGTGACCTGCAGATTGAAGCGCAGAGCACCTGGGTGTTTGAAAACATCCAGCGTCTGTTCGCACCCGGTTCTGTGGAAGGGTTTGACGAGCTGGATGTGACTGGCCGCGTCGGCAACCCGGAAAACGTAACCAACCTTCTGGGCACCTTCCGTCGCAACGACTGGTCCGTGACCTACCGCGCGCAGTATGTCTCTGCGACGGATAACGAAGACGTTGCTCCGGCACAGACCACCTATCAGGGTATTGATCCGGCCTTCCGTGACAACAAGGCGGAATCTGTGATTTACCACAACCTGTCGTTCTTCTACGGCAAGGACAAGTGGGACATCCTGGTGGGTATCAACAACCTGCTGGACGAAGAACCGGCCATCATGTCTGATGGTGCTGGCAGCTCGCTGCGCGGCAACTCGCCGATCTTCGCCACGCAGTATGACCTGCTGGGACGTCGGATCTTCAGCCGTCTGAACTTCCGCTTCTAATTGGTGCGGTAAGTTCCCACCCCTCGGGGTAGCAAGATCACAAGCGGCGCTTCGGCGCCGCTTGTTTTTTAGACCCACTGACCTCGCTTTTACACGCCGCTTGATAAGCTCTGCGTGGTCGCTAAAATAAAGCGAGGAACTTGGGTATATGGCGCATGTTCGCGCAGACCCGCCTGGTCGCCCTGCACTCAGCAAGGCCACGGCAGTGCCGCTTAACGCGGCGCCACCTCAAGCGGGCCTCACGGCCCATCACCCCTCCCGCCTGTTGCGGCGGAGGACGACTTCAACGTATGCATCGGGGGCAACCTCATGAAATTGAAACACCCGCTCAGCACCTTTGCCGCAATCGGCACCCTGCTGTTTGCACCGCTGGCCTTGGCCAATTCCATCACCATTGAAAATCTCGCCCGTGAAGCGGCCATCCGCTCCGTTTCCATGAGCCCGGAAGGCGACATGATCGTTGCCATCGTCGCAGCGCCTGGCTCTGACTATAAAGAGACGGCACTGGCCACCTGGGATCTCAACGACCTGGAAGCCGGCCCCGTGGTCACCCCTAGCGGCGACAAAATGAAGTTCATCGGCGCCAACGCGCTGAAAGCCGGCATGGTTAACGTGACGGCCCGTCAGGAATGGACTGGGGAACTTGGCGGCTGTGGCGAGGGCAGTGTGATTGGTAATACGGCCACCTTCGTCGTGAAATCCTATCTCACGGACAAGAAGCATCAGGAGTTCGAAGAGGCCTTTGCTGAAACGGGCTATCGCATGGGCATGAGCGACCGCATGCGCCGCTGTATGGAGATTTCCGGATCGGCCAATCTGGTCAGCACATTGCCGCTCGATCCCACCAAGGTACTGATTCGCCGTACGGATCGCACGGACCTGCGCTCAGACTATTTCCTTTATGACCTGAAAACGAAGAAAACCGACCTGCTGTTCCGTGGCAACGACGACACGGCACCGGCTTTGTTTGACCCCCGTAATGGTGAGGTGCTGGTGCGCTCCGACACGGAAGCTAAAGGTAAGGATTACGAGCAAACCTACTTCATGCGTGAGGGCAAGGACGGGGACTTTGTGTTACAGCCCGCGCTGACCACCATGCTGTCCGAGCGCTACACCCAGAATGTGGTCGGTATCAATGAAGCGACCGGTGAGTTTTACGTATTGACCAACCGCTTCTCTGACAAGATTCAAGCGTACACCTACAACCCCAAAACCGGCGCTTGGTCTGATCCGCTGGTAGGCTCAGCTGACTTCAACATCGCTTCCCTGATCTTCGACCGGCGACCGGCAACGTTCAACCAGATTGTTGGCTACGCCGTACAGGGACCGGAGTTTGACGCCACCTATATTGATCCGGACATGAGCGCCATCCATGAAGGCCTGAAAGCGGCTTTCAAGGGACAAAATGTCAACCTGCGCAGCTATAACAACGACCTGTCGCGCATCCTGTTCACTACCGGTAATAACAAGAACCCCACCGCCTATCACGTGCTGAAAGACCGCAAGACGGTGACCACGCTGGGCAAGGAGCGGCCCTGGATCGACCCGCAGGATATTGGTGAGCAGAAATGGGTGACCTATACGGCACGGGATGGCATGAAGATCCCTGCCATCCTCGATCTGCCACCCAACTGGACCAAGGATCAGGGCCCCTTGCCCACGGTGATCCATCCCCATGGGGGACCCTGGGCCCGTGATTACATGGGCTATGACGTCTCTGGCTGGGTGCCCTACATGACCGCGCGTGGCTACGCCGTGCTTCGTCCCCAGTATCGCGGCAGCAATGGTTTGGGTCGTGAGCTGTGGATGGCCGGCGACGCCGAGTGGGGCCAGAAAATGCAGGATGACAAGGACGACGGTGCCTATTGGCTGGTTGAGCAAGGCATCGCGGATAAGGACAAGATTGCGATCTTTGGCTACTCCTACGGTGGTTTTGCCGCCGCCGCGGCCGTGGTCCGTCCTGACGGTCCTTACCAGTGCGCGATTTCCGGTGCGCCGGTAACCGATCTGGCCCGCCTGGGTAACAACTGGAGCCAAAACCGACTGCAGCGTCGCTTCCAGGGTGTCACCGTGAAGGGCATGGACCCCATGGAAAACACGGAAAAAGCCGATATTCCTGTACTGCTGTTCGTGGGTAGCCGCGACGTACGCACGCCCAAGTGGCACGCGGAGAACTTCTATAAGGGCGTGAAGGACAAAGTACCGGCACAGTATGAGCTGATTCCTGACATGCCGCACAGCCTGCCCTGGTATCCGCGTCATTTCGAAAGCATGTTCAGCCTCATGAACGGCTTCTTCGAGAACGAATGCGGCTTTGGCAAACCGACGGTCGCCTCGCGCTAGACCTCCAAGGCCACGTTGAAGAACAACCCCCGGCCCGCACGGCCGGGGGTTTTTTTATGGCAGAATCGAAGCATGCGCCGTCGTCCGTTGCTCAAGTATTCTGCCTGGTCCCTACTCGGCGCCAGCACCGGCATGGCCGCTGGCAGCAACTGGCGCATGCCGGCGGAACATGAGCCCCACGCCTGTACCTGGATGAGCTGGCTGCAGGACCCACGCAACTATGACTCCGTCACCGAAGCCAACGCCGCCCGGGCCGCCCTGGGACGGCTGGCCGCCGCCATCGCCCGGTTTGAGCCGGTGCGCATGCTCGCACACCCCGATGAGCACGCTGCTGCGCGCGCGGCTTGTGGCCCGCAGGTGGAATTGGTACCTATCGCCAGTGATGACATGTGGATGCGTGACAGTGGCCCGGTCTTTCTGCGCGCGGACGACGGGCGTCTGGCGGCCCTGGACCTGAATTTCAACGGCTGGGGTGAGCGCCAGCGCTGGCGCCAACAGGACGAAGCGGTGGCCGGCAGTCTGGCCGCGCAGCTGGGCCTGCCGCATCTGCGCACCCCTCTGACCGGGGAAGGTGGCGGTCTTGAAAGCGACGGTGAAGGCACGCTGCTGCTCACGGAGAGCTGTTGGCTACACGACAACCGCAATCCGGGCATGGACAAGGCCACCATGACCGCGGAACTCAAGCGTGCCTTCGGCGCGGAGAAAGTGATCTGGCTGCCGGGCGTGGCCAACCAGGACATCACGGACGGTCACATTGATGGCGCCCTGCGCGTGGTCCGGCCCGGACTCATTATGACCAGCGGCTATCCCGATGATGATTCGGACTGGGGACTGGCACTGGCAGCAAGCCGCGCCATCCTGGCGCGCGAAACCGATGCACGCGGTCGCAACTTTACGCTGCTGGACATTCCCTGCGCCACGGAGCCCGCCAACGAGGACAGGGAGCTGTTTACCAGCTATGCCAATTTCTATCTCGCTAACGGGGCCGTATTCACACCGCGCTTTGGTGACATGCGCGCGGATGCGCTGGCCCAGCGCCTGCTGGGTGAGCTGTTTCCCCAGCGCCGGGTGGTCAGCCTGTCCGTCGACCCGATCTACACGGCCGGTGGCGGTCTGCATTGCGTCACCCAGCAGCAACCTCTGGGGCGTCTCAGCGGCGCCTGAGGCGCTCAATCACTTTTCGAGGGTAGGTATGAAGGTAGGCGTGATACGTGCCTCCAGCGCCTGCTCCAGGGCGTAAGCCATCTGAATTAATTCCGCTTCGGAGAAAGCACGGCCCAGGAAACCTACGTTGACCGGCAGGGACATAACGGCGCCGGCGGGCAGCACAATGCTCGGGAGACCGGAGACGGCAGACAGGGTCGATGTGCCCCCAAAACTGTAGCGATCACCCTGCACCCAATCGGTTTTCCAGGCGGGTCCGTTTACCGGGATAAACAGGGCATCCAGCTCATATTCATCCAGCAGAGCATCCATGGCCTGACGGACAGCCACATTACTGCCTTCCCGGGCCTCCAGATAGGCCGCGCTATGGAGCCCGTCGCGCGCTTGGGCGTCGATAAAAATGTCCTGCCCGAAAATCGGCATGACCGCCGCCGCATGTGCCTCATTCCAGGCCACCAGTTGCGCCAGCGTAGCGACTTCAGCCGGTACGTCAGCGGCGGCCAGATACGCGTTCAGATCGGCTTTGAACTCGGTCAACAGCACCTCCAGCTGCTGCTGTCCCAAACCCTCCGGTGCCGACCAGCTCACCGGATCAACCAGCTCCGCCCCCAGGGCGGCCAGCGTCTCGGCGGCCTGTTCATAGATGGCTTCCACGCGTGGGAACTGGCCCGCACCCGTGTAGCTCCGATAAATGCCAATGCGCTTGCCGGCGAGGCTGAGCCCCAGGGGATCAGGCTGCAGACTGGGGCTACCGCCCGGCCAGGCCTGTGCCCCGGGATCGGCGGGATCCAGGGCGATCATGGCCTCCAGCATAAGAGCCGCATCACGCACGCTCCGCGCCATGGGTCCGGCCGTATCCTGCGAGTGAGCAATAGGGATGATGCCGTCACGGCTGACCACACCCAGCGTAGGTTTGATGCCCACAATGCCGTTCATACCCGCCGGGCAGACAATAGAACCATTGGTTTCCGTGCCCACCGCCAGGGGCGCCAGCCCCGCGGCCACGGCCACGCCAGAGCCGCTGGATGAGCCACAGGGATTACGATCCAGCACATGGGGATTACGCGTCTGGCCACCCACGCTGCTCCAGCCGCTGGAGGAGCCGTAGTCCCGAAAGTTGGCCCATTCGCTAAGGTTGGTCTTGCCGAGAATAATCGCGCCGGCTGCACGCAGGCGCTCCACGTGGAAGGCGTCATCCGCGGCGCGCTGTTGCGCCAGGGCCAGAGAGCCGGCATGGGTAGGCATGTCATCACCGGTATCGATATTGGCTTTCAGCAACACGGGCAGCCCATGCAAGGGACCTTGCGTACCGCCTTTGACGAAGGCCTGATCGAGGCGGCGGGCTTCCGCCAGCGCCTGCTCATTGAGGGCCAGCACCGCATTCAGCTCGGGACCGGCATCATCGAGCCGGGCAATACGATCCAGCGACGCCTGCACCAGGGCCTCGGCGCTCAGGTCACCGGCCGCGAGACGCTCACGGAGCACCCAGGCGTCCTCCAGCAGCCAGTCATCACTAGGCAGGTCCGGCTCGACAGCCACGGCGGTCGGCGTGGATGCTTTCGATTCCAGCGGGCGCTCACAGGCCGTGAGCATAAGCACAGCTAAAAACAGCGAGATACGAAGCATAGGAACTCCAAAAATGTTCAACAATAGGCAGACCGTTCGTGCCGGCATTGGCTAGGGAAATGCCACTCTACCCTCGATCACGCTGACACAGCGACCACCGACCCAGACCTGCTGTTCCTCCTGCGCCACCTGGATCAAACCCTCACGGCCAAGCACGCGCCCCTGACTGGCACGATACTGTTGTGGCGCACGCCCGGATTGAATCATCCACTGTGCCAAACCGGCGTTAAGGCTGCCGGTGACCGGGTCTTCCGGTACGCCCAAACCTGGCACGAAGGCGCGCACCTCAAAATCCGCGCCCCGGTCTTTACCGCGCCAGGGACCTATTAGTCCCAGGCGATGATCGCCCAGCGCCTGCATGTCCGGCTTTACCGCCAGCACCTCCTCGGCACTGGCTAGTAACAGGGCACACCAGCCGGGACCGTTGTCAACCCATTGATGGGCCACCACTTGCTCCGGTTGAATACCAAGGGCCACAACCAATTCCGCAACCAAGGGTCGCTCCAATGGCCCTGCACGCAACAGGGGTGGCGCACAAAAGGCCAGCCCCGTCTCATTCCTGCGCAGAGACACCAGCCCCAATTGACACTCCTGCACGAGTTGCCCCGCCTGTTGGGGCTGACCGCCCGCCTCCAGCCAGGCGTGGGCGCTGCCGAGGGTCGGGTGACCGGCAAAGGGCAATTCGCCACCGGGCGTAAAAATACGCAGCCGGTAATCCGCCTCCGGCCTGGTGGGCGGTAACAGATAGGTCGTCTCCGACAAATTGGTCCAGCGCGCGAAAGCTGCCAGCGCGTCGTCATCCAGCCCCTCGGCCTGATGCACGACGGCAACCGGATTGCCGGCCTGCGGTTGCGCACCAAACACATCAACCTGTCGAAATTCAAAATCTCGCATAGCGTTTAAGCCTTTGCTCTGGCATGAGTAAGCGCAGACCATAGCGCATCTATGGCAATGTCACCGTCACCGTCACCGTCACTGGCATTATTGTCCGAACGTAAACGTAGCGACTACACTAAGGTGGCTGGCGTCCGACCAAGCACTGGCTAAGCAGCCGCTGTGGGCGCGCGCAGGACAGAAAGGACCCCCCGCAATGACCGGCAATAGCATTGAGCTCACTGAAGCGATCAACCTACTACGCTCCATGAGCGGACAGGAACTTCGCGACTATGGTTTCCGGGTGAAAAACACCTTCGACGAGGTTGACGATCCGGTACTCATCGGGCCGGACGGCCTGCCCGTGGAAAGCTGGCGCGAGGGCTATCCCTATGAAGACAAGCTAAAACGCAAGGCCTACAACCAGGAAAAGCGCTTGCTGCAGGTCGAGCTGCTTAAGGCGCAGGAATGGATCTGTTCTTCCGGGCAACGCGTCGTGGTGCTATTCGAAGGCCGCGATGCAGCCGGTAAAGGCGGCACCATCAAACGTTTCATGGAGCATCTCGACCCCCGCCATGTAGACAATATCGCCCTTTCAAAGCCCACGGAGACAGAACGCGGGCAATGGTTTTTCCAGCGTTACATCGAACACCTGCCGACGCGCGGCCGGCTGGTGCTCTTCGACCGGAGCTGGTACAACCGCGCGGTAGTGGAGCATGTCATGGGCTACTGCACCAGCAGCGAATATGAAGACTTCATGATCGCCGTTCCAGAGTTTGAACGCATGCTCACACGTGCTGGCATCCTACTGATAAAACTCTGGTTTTCCGTATCCCGTCGGGAGCAAATCACGCGCTTTGCGATTCGGCGCATTGACCCGGTTCGACAATGGAAGTTGAGTCCGACAGACCTGGCCTCGCTGGACCGTTGGCATGAATATACGCAGGCCAAGGAAGCCATGTTCGAACGCACCAGCTCGGCGCACGCGCCCTGGACCGTGGTGCGCAGTAACGATAAGAAACGGGGACGTCTGGAAGCCATGCGCTATGTACTCAACCACCTGCCCTATGCAGGCAAGGACCAGAAGCTGGTCACGCAACCCGACCCCCTGATCGTCGGCTCACCACAGCAAATTCAGGCGGAGGTTGGCGAAGACCTCGGCTGGGCAGACTTACGCCATCCGGAACACCCTGAAGCCTACAGCCACTAGCCCGGCGGATAGCTTGCATAGCCCTCGAGCTGATGCAGCGCTTCACACCAGCCAGCGCGGGAATCTTCAAAAATTCGCGCCTGCGGTGCTAGCGGTGGTTCCTTATCGAGTGATCCCGCCGGAATCATGATGGCTTTGAAAGCCGGAATGAGCCGCGGGACCCGGCTGCCGCAGCAGCGGCAAAAACTGTTGCCAAAATGTTGTGCTTCGGGCAACTCAAAGCTCGTGATGTTGTCCACGCCTGCAAGCCATTTAAGCTCACCCCGCGCAAAGATATTAGATGCATGAGCTGAGCCCGTGACCCGTCGACAGCGCTGGCAGTAGCACAGAAAGAAACGCCGTGCCGCCCCCGTAATCTCATAGCGTACCGCCCCACACAGGCAGCTGCCCGGCATGGTGGTGGCTCCATTATCTGTCGAATTCATAAGACCTCCCAAAGCGTTTTCTCCATGATAGCGCGGCTGATGAAAGCGCATGCACCGGGCCAAAGCCGTGATCAACAACAGCTGCTCCTCGGCAGCTGGCCTCTCCAGTGACTAGACTGAAAGCAGGCCCGGTAATTGCTATGGAGGCGTATCATGAAACCCCTAATGCCCGTCTGGCTACTCGCAATGCTCCTGTACCTGACCGCTTGCCAGGAAGCGGAAGTCGCCAGCGAAACGCCGCCAGAGTCCCTGACGACGGTCACCGACAAGGCTCAGAACCGCTGTGAATTGGTGATGGGCTGGGATCCCTGGGCGCCCTATCAGTACGAGATAGCAGGCGGGCGCGTGTTTGGATTGGATGTGGATCTAATGAACGCGGTCAGCGCCGGGGCAGGCTGTACGCTGCGTTACAAGAAGGACACCTGGGGCAACCTGCTGCAAGCGCTAAAGGCCGGTGATGTGGATCTGCTCGCAGGCGCCACGCAAACGCCGGAGCGCTTGACCTTCGCCCGCTTCACCTCCCCCTATCGTACGGAAGAATTTTATCTCTATCTTCCCGTCGATCAGCAGTCAGAACTGACCGGTGAGAACCTGGTCAGCATGGTCGCCAGCGGTCTTCGCATCGGCGTTGTCGATGGCTATGTGTACGGACCAGCGATTATGGCCTTGCAAGACGCGCCTGAACTGGGTCAGCAGTTTCATTATGCAGCCATGGCAGAGACCAACTTCGCACGCTTGCTGGATGGAGCAATCGACGCATTTATTGAGGACCGTTACGTGGGTGCCGCTATCACTCGCCACAAGAACCTTGGCAGCCGTATTGCCCGGGGACGCACGCACCTGACCAGCAGTCCGGTTCGCATTATGGTAAGCCGGGCCTCTGTCAACGAAGACACTTTTAATGCGCTTGAAGCCAGCGTGCTTGAACTCTCGGCTAACGGTGCCATAGACAAGGTGCTCAGTCTTTATGGTGAGCCCTGAGAACTGACTCAGGGCTGGCGCTCAAGCACGGCCCTGAAACGCGGCTGCTCATGCCGTTCAAGGTAGTAAATCAGGGTGTGTGCTTGCTCATCGAGGCTTAGAAACCACTCGTTGGTCGCTGCTTCCGGCAGCATCTCGGCCGTTTGCGCATCCGCGGGAAAAGACTGCGCCAGCCCCGTGCCTGCGGTGTGCGCCGTGCCGCCATATTCCGTGACCTCATGTGGCGTACCGTCAGGATGCCGGTGGTCGTGCTTTAGCTGTAGACCGGTCGCTGTTGGCCGCAAAACCCAGGTGCGGGAGCGATCGCTACCCACGGCCAGAGCAATGCGCACTTCCTGTGGCTGGCACTGGCTGATGGTGGCCACCAGCGGCGCCTGCCAGGGTTCGCCGGGATTCTCTGGGTAGACAGTCTGGCCCCGGAACTTGGCCCCACACAGCGCTCGCAGTTTCTCAAAAAAAACCTGTTGTTCAGGGACCACCCACAGCGCCCCGCCTTCCATCTCAGCGGCCTGTGCGTTCATCCACAGCCCAGCGCAGATCAGACCAGCTAAGCAGTACCGCATGCGAATTCTCCTGTGCGTAACAGTCCAGAGTCTAGGTCATGTAATGCCATCAAACCAGAACGCCCCCCAACGCAACGCATCCTATGCACGGGGTCTGGGTGGGGCCGCCCAGTGCTGGGTAACTTCCGGCTGTACCGGTCGCTCCAGATAGGTTGCCAGGGCCACATGACTGTGGGTTGAAAGCACGCTCTCCAAGGCATTGATCTGGCGCAGCAACAACTCCAGCGCCTGCGTGTCTGCGAGACGGACTTTCATGATTAGCGAACTGTCACCGGTCACGGAATGCAACTCTTCCATTTCTGGCAGTTTCGCCAATGCATTGATTGCATCACTGTGCCCCCAGTTGTGGGTGGCCACATGCACAAATACCAGCAAGGGTTTGCCAACGGAGGGACCATGCAGCAGCGCGACCGTCCGCTGAATGACGCCCCGGGCTTTCAGTTTCTTCACCCGTTCATGGACCGCCGGCGCCGACAACCCCACCTCACGCCCCAAATCGGCATAACCACGGGTAGCATCCCGCACCAGCGCACCTAATATTTTTCGGTCAAGACGGTCCAGCGCCGGGCGCTGACCCGGTGCCGGCTGAATGGTTTCTGTTTCTTTCATGGAAGCCTTTTACTCTCAAAACATGAGGAATAATCTTAGGTGAATTTATTGTTTAGCTGAATTTTTTTCATTATTTTTCCATAGGAACTGATTGCATTCATATGACTCTCCAACTTCAGGACTACGACATTACGGGCAAACACGGCTTTCTGGCCTCCTTTTATCCCGACCAGGTGAACCTTCCAGCCGCCCTGCTACCTGTTCGGCAGGCGGCTCTGAATCTGCCCCGAAGCCTGCCCAGCGGACGTATTCGTACTGTGCTGGCTGGTCTCGAATGCGTGGATATGGAGGCTGTTCTCCGTACCACCAGTGACGCTCAGCAGCGTTTGGCCATGGTGCATTACTCATTTCTGGTGCAGGCCTATGTTTGGGGTGAAGCGGACGCACCGCAGCGGCTGCCGGCGCACCTCGCCGTGCCCATCTGGGCCTTAGCCAGCCAGTTGGGTCAACAACCCCTGCTTCCCTATTCTGCCTACGTACTCGATAACTGGGGGCTGCTCGATCCGGAGGGTGGCATAACCCTGGACAACCTGTACATGCCGCAACAGTTCCTTGGCGGCCAGGATGAGGCCTGGTTCGTAATGATTCATGTCGCGATTGAGGCCTGCGCGGGTCAGTTGCTGGTGGAATTTCCCGGCCTGCTAGAGGCAGCGGAGGCGGGTGATCTGGTGGCCCTGGATGAACATCTGGTGCGCATGATCCGCGTTTGGAAAGACATCAACGCCCTGTTCGACCGCATGCCCGAGCGTTGCGATCCCTACGTCTACTTCCATCGGGTAAGGCCCTGGATTCATGGCTGGAAAGACAACCCGGCCCTGGGTCCCGGACTGATCTATGAGGGCGTTGCCGCGGCGGGCGGTCAGCCGCAAAGTTTCCGGGGCCAAACCGGCTCTCAATCCTCCATTGTGCCGGCCGTTGACGCCGTGCTGGGTCTGGGCCATGCCGACGACCCCTTACGCCGCTATCTTGACGAGCTGCATGCCTATCGCCCCCCCGCGCACCGACGCTTCATCGAACGCGTACGCAGCGA
>JAOZKI010000059.1:0-11603 GCA_029935455.1 Lysobacterales bacterium
GCAGGGTGCCAGGTAACGCCTGGGGGGCGCGAGCCTACGGAAAGTGCAACAGAAAAGATACCGCCCCACAGGCTGGGGTAAGGGTGAAATGGTGCGGTAAGAGCGCACCGCGCAGGTGGTAACACGCTGTGGCAAGGTAAACCCCACTCGGAGCAAGACCAAATAGGAAGACCATGCCGCGGCCCGCGGTGTCTTCGGGTAGGTCGCTTGAGGTCGTTGGTGACAGCGGTCCCAGATGAATGATTGTCCACGACAGAACCCGGCTTATCGGCTGGCTCTGGCTCTCTGTTTTGTCGCCCCTGTTGGCCAGCTGCCTGCGCCTCGTCGACTATCTGCGTCCTTGTTCATCGCTGCTCCGTCGAGCAGCAAGCCCCTGAAAAGAAGTCTGCCGGAGCGCTGGCGGTGCTTTGCCAGCCCCTGGCCATCAACAGGTCAGATTTTGCTGTTGTCATGCGCACATAAGTTGTTGCCTGCCTTGACAATCATTGGTATTGCCTATAACGTGCATTTTTGTGGGAATATGTGGCAAAAAGTGACCATAAGTGGGCCTTGAGTGTACTTCGGTGAGACTGCAATCAACCTGGACGCCAAAGGGCGTTTCGCGATTCCGATGCGCTATCGGGAGCTCCTGCAGGAGCAATGCGCAGGCAGGCTGGTGCTCACCTACAGTGCGTTTGACTCGGGCGCCTTGTGGTTATCACCGGTCGCTCACTGGGAAGGTATGCGTGATCAGGTGCTTGAGTTGGGTAACTTCGAACCTGCGCACCGTGGTCTTCAGCGTCGCATCGTCGGTAGTGCCACACCCGTTGAGCCGGACGGCAGCGGGCGGATTCAGTTGCCCCTGACGCTGCGCCAGGTGGCCGGGCTGGAAAAACATATTGTGCTGTTGGGTATGGGTGCGAAGTTCGAAATCTGGAACGAAAACATCCTCAACAGCAAGCGCATGGAAGAGGAGCGGAGTCTGGCAGACACCGCCTCCGAGTCCATGCGAAATCTCGTGCTGTGAGCAGCAAGCTGGTGCTGGCAGGCGACGATAGCGAGGGTGGCGGCAGAAGCCGATGAGTGCAGAACAGCACATTCCGGTGCTGTTGCATGAGGCAATCGATGCGTTGGTGATCAAGCCAGACGGTCACTACGCCGATGGCACCTTCGGACGAGGTGGACACAGCCGGGCACTGATGGCGCGGCTTAATGAGCAGGGACGTTTGCTCGCTCTGGACAAGGACCCGACCGCGATAGCAGTGGGTCAGCGTTTACTCGGAAATGATCCGCGAGTGACGTTTCGACAGGGCAGTTTTGCAGATTTGGATCAATGGATTCTTGACTGGGAAGAGGGGTCAGGCCTAGATGGAGTGTTACTCGATCTCGGTGTTTCCTCGCCCCAGTTGGATGACCCGGAGCGTGGTTTTTCTTTTAGGGAAGACGGCCCTCTGGATATGCGGATGGACCCAACGCAAGGTGTATCTGCAGCGGAATGGCTGCAGCAGGCATCCGAGCGGGAAATTTCCCGCGTGATTTGGGAGTTCGGAGAGGAGCGCCATGCGCGCAGGATTGCCAGGAAGATCGTGAAGGTACGGGCGCACACCCCAGTGGAGCGCACATCACAGCTGGCGGGGCTGGTTGAGGAGTTACTCGGCCGCCCTGAAAGAAAGCATCCGGCCACACGATGCTTTCAGGCAATTCGGATTTTTATCAACAATGAAATGGCGGACCTGGCCCAGGGCCTGGAAACCACCATCAAGCAGTTGCGCCCGGGGGGAAGGCTGGTAGCTATCAGCTTTCACTCCTTAGAGGACCGCCTGGTCAAGCGGACGCTGAGAGAAGCCGCACGACCAGGCCGCGTCCGTAGGGACCTGCCGGTTGTGCCGGGCCAGGAGCCGACGCTGCGCTTGTTGGGTAAAGCCATTCGACCCTCCGAACAAGAAGTATCCGCTAATCCCAGAGCGCGTTCCGCGGTCATGAGGGTAGCGGAGAAGCTGGGTTGAATGCGCGCTTACTAATTCTGATCACGGTTCTGATACTGGGCGTCGCGAGTGCGCTCGGCGTGGTCTATGCGCGTCATGAAAGTCGTCAGCTGGCTGTGCAGCTTGGCCTACTTGAGGCAGAGCGTGATCAGGCCGTGGCTGAATGGAGTCGCCTGCAGTTGGAGCAGGCGCTGCACGCGGATACGGGTCAGATCGAAGCCAAGGCAGTCCGGGAGCTGGGTATGCAGGCCCCGGCGGCGCCACAGATCTTGCTGGTGCAGCCATGAGTGATCGCGATCTGAAGACCTTCAAAATCACGCGCCTGTACGCCCTGCTGGGCATTTTTTTGCTGGTCTCGGTCAGTCTGGTGGCCCGTGCTGTCCAGCTCCAGGTGATGGAAACCGATTTTCTTCAGGATCAGGGTGAGGCGCGCCATCTGCGTGTGGTGGACCTGCCGACCACGCGCGGTGTGATCAGTGACCGCCATGGCGAGCCGCTGGCGGTGAGTACTCCGGTCGATTCCGTGTGGGTCAATCCGCAGCTCATTCTGCAGGTGCCCGAGCGCATAGCAGAGCTGGCTGGCGTATTGGGTGCAGACGCGGAGGCGCTGGAGCGAAAGCTGACCCAGCGCGCCTCGCGGGAGTTTGTCTGGGTGAAGCGCCGCGTCCATCCCGGAATCTCGGAGCAGCTGATCCAGCTGGACATTCCGGGTGTGCAGCTACAAAAAGAATACCGACGGTTCTATCCGGCGGGTGAGGTGGCGGCCCATCTGGTGGGTTTTACGAATATCGATGACATTGGCCAGGAAGGTCTTGAGCTGGCCTACAACGACTGGTTGGAGGGCGCGCCCGGCAGCAAGCGCGTGATCAAGGACCGGAAAGGCCGTACCGTCGAGGAAATCGAGCTGGTGCGCAAGCCGGCGCCGGGCAAGGACCTGCGTCTGACCATTGATCGACGCCTCCAGTATCTGGCCTATCGGGAGCTTAAGCGCACCGTCCTAGAACATGGTGCCGCATCGGGCTCCGTGGTGCTGCTGGATATTGAGTCGGGTGAGGTGTTGGCCATGGCCAACCAGCCCTCCTACAACCCCAATCGACCGGGTCTGAGCAGTGACGGTGTGCGCAACCGCGCGCTGACGGATGTGTTTGAGCCTGGCTCGGTCATGAAGCCGGTGGCCGTGCTGTCGCTGATGGAGAACGGCGTAGCCGCGCCGAGTACACCGGTGGATACCCATCCCGGCTACGTCTACATGGCGGGCTACACCATCAAGGACCATCGCAATTTCGGCCTGCTGGATCTCACCGGTGTGATCACCAAATCCAGTAATGTGGGTATGAGCAAGCTGGTTGGTGAGCTGTCATCCCAGCAGATGTGGGATACCTACACGCGTCTCGGTTTCGGGGAGGCGACCGGGTCCGGTTTCCCGGGTGAATCGGCCGGCGTTCTGCGCGATCACGCGCGCTGGCGTCCTGTCGAGCAGGCTACCATTTCCTACGGCTATGGACTGTCCGTCACCGTGCTGCAGCTCGCCCAGGCGTTTGCGGTGCTTGCCGATGAGGGCCGCCTGCGTCAACCCAGCCTGATTATGGGCGCCAGCAATCCGGCGGTAACGGTGGCCGATCCGCGTCTGGTGCGCCAGGTGGCCACCATGCTGGAAACGGTACCGGGCGATGAGGGCACGGGCCGTCAGGCGCGGGTGCAAAATTATCGGGTGGCCGGTAAGACCGGCACATCACGTAAAGCCAGTGCAGCGGGCTACGCCTCGCGCTATATCGCCAGCTTCGCCGGCTTTGCCCCGGCCAGTGATCCGCGCGTGGTCTGCATTGTGGTTATTAACGACCCTTCCGAAGGCAAGTTCTACGGGGGTGATGTGGCGGCGCCGTTGTTTTCCTCCGTGGTGGCCGGTGCCATGCGGGTGATGAACGTGCCGCCTGACGACTATCTGCCGGAGCCAGAACTGCTGCAGGCCAGCAGGGAGGTGGCGCGATGACCTACGGCATGAGTCTGCGCACCTTGCTGGAAGGATGGTTGGATGCGGTGCCCCGTGTCAGCGTTGCCGGTCTGGCCATGGATTCGCGTCAGGTTGGCCCCGGCACGGCCTTTGTGGCGGTCCGCGGAGCCAGTGGCCATGGTCTGGATCATGCGGAGGAGGCGGTGCGGCGCGGTGCCGTGGCCATCCTGCATGACGGGCGCCGTGCCCCACCCGATTTGGACGTACCGATGGTGCAGTTTGATGGTCTTGGCCAGCACCTGGGGGAGCTGGCTTCGCGCTTTTGGGCGGCTTCGTCAGAGGACATGACCATCGCGGCGGTGACCGGTACCAATGGCAAGACCTCGGTCGCCCATTTTCTGGCCCAGACCTGGCAGCGTGTACAGGGTCGTGCGGGCATGATTGGTACCTTGGGGTATGGCCCTCTGGACGAGCTAGAGCCAGGCACTCACACCACGCCGGACCCATTTACGCTCAATCGGGTGCTGGCGCACTGTATGGATAGCGGTGCTGACCACCTGGCCATGGAAGTGTCTTCGCATGCGCTGGAGCAGGGGCGTGTGGATACAGTGCAGATTGACGCGGCCATATTCACCAATCTCAGTCGTGACCATCTTGATTATCACGCCGACATGCAGGCCTATGCGGCTGCCAAGCGACGCCTATTTACCGAGCACGCACCGCGTTTCAGCATCATCAATCATGATGATATGACGGGGCGCCAGTGGGTGCGTGAGCTGTCCGGGCAGCAGGAAGTGCTGTCCTATGGTCTCATGCCAGGCGCCGAGCTGACCGCGGAGCTGCTGGGTCAGGATGCTGATGGCATGGCTCTGCGTCTGCACAGTCCCTGGGGCCAGGCAGAACTTCGCTCCGGTCTTATGGGCAGCTTTAACGTCTCCAATCTATTGGCAACGGCCGGTGCGCTCACGCTGCTGGGCCTGCCCTGGAGCGATACGGTGCGCGAACTGGAGCTGATCAAGCCGGTTCCCGGTCGCATGCGCCGTTTGGGCGGCGCGCCGGGCCAGCCTGTGGTCGTGATTGACTATGCCCATACCCCGGATGCGCTGGCGCATTCGCTGAGCGCCATTCGTGCCCATCTCAGTGGGCGCCTGGTCTGTCTATTCGGTTGTGGCGGGAATCGCGATCGTGGCAAGCGGGCCGAGATGGGGCAAGTAGCAGAGTCCTTGGCTGATGCGCTGGTTGTGACCAGTGATAACCCGCGTTTTGAGTCGGTCAACTCCATTATTAACGATGTCTTGCGCGGGATTAAAGATCCCGCGCGGGTGACCGTTGAGCCAGATCGCGCTCTGGCCATTCAGTCAGCCATTCGCGCGGCTGGTCCCGGTGACATTGTGCTGGTGGCGGGCAAGGGTCATGAGCGCTGGCAGGAAATTGCCGGTCAGAAAATCCCCTTCAGCGATGAATCCACGGTGCGGGCCGTGCTGGAGGCTGCGGCATGATTCATATGAGCCTGGCGGACGCGGCCATATACACCGGTTGCACGGTAGACAGCCAGCTTGGATTTACCGGTGTGACCACCGATTCGCGGGCGGTGGTGCCGGGTATGCTGTTTGCCGCTATGGCGGGTGCGCAGGTGGATGGTCATGACTTTATTGATCAGGCTGTGGCTGCTGGCGCGGTAGCGGTGCTGGTAGAGCGGCCGGTCGATTGCCCTGTGCCCCAGTTGCGGGTCGCCAACACGCTGCATGCGCTGGGTGAGCTGGCCCGCGCCTGGCGCCAGAGTCTGGCGCCCCGGGTGGCTGCCATTACCGGCAGTAACGGCAAGACCACGACCAAGGAACTGTTGGCCAGCATACTGCGTCAGTCCGGCTCCGTGCATGCCACGGCCGGAAACTACAACAACGAACTGGGTCTGCCCTTGACCCTGTTCGGCTTGTCCGCATCACATCAGTTTGCCGTGCTGGAAATGGGCGCCGGCAAAGCCGGGGATATCCGCTACCTGGCGGGCATTGCAGAGCCCGAGGTGGGCCTCATTACCAACGTTGGACCCGCCCATTTGGAAGGCTTTGGTGATGAGGAAGGCGTGGCCCGCGCCAAGGGTGAGCTGTACGCGGCCCTGCCTGCCTCCGGCTTTGCTGTTCTAAATCTGGACGAGCCCTATCTGCCCCTGTGGCAGGGATTGTTGCAGTGCCAGCAGGTGCTGACTTTTGGACATTCTCCGGCTGCGGACGTGCGTTTGACGCCTGCAGCGAGCGGGCCGCGCGTTAGCACGCCGGCCGGGGCGTTCGATCTGCAGCTAAATCTGCCGGGGGCGCACAATGTACAGAACGCGCTGGCTGCGACAGCCATGGCTCTGGCACTCGATCAGTCGCTGGACGACATCCACGCCGGTCTCGCTGCAACCCGCCCGGTTGCCGGCCGGCTTAATGTGCAGCGTGCGCGCGGCGGCTGGCTGGTTATTGATGACAGCTATAACGCCAATCCGGCGTCCCTGAAAGCGGCGCTGGAAGTGCTGACCGCTGAACCTGGTGAGGCCTGGCTGGCACTGGGGGATATGCGGGAACTGGGTGCGAACTCTGATCAGTTGCACGCCACCATGGGTGAGATGGCGCGCACCCTTGGCGTGGTCCGGCTACTGGCCTACGGGCCGCGCAGTCGCCAGAGCGTGCAGGCCTTTGGTGCTGGCGGTGAGCACTTCTCCAGCCGTGAGGAATTGCTGGAAGCTTTGCGTGCTGATTTGCATCCGGGAGTTTGCCTGCTGGTGAAAGGCTCCCGTTCCATGGGCATGGAAGAAGTGGTTGCGGCGGCGCTTGAGCCCCATGCGATCGAGGAGGCAGACTGATGTTGGTGGCACTGTTTGAATGGCTTGCTGCGGTCAATACGGACTTTAATGTGTTTGGCTACCTTACCCTGCGGGCCATCCTGAGTGCCCTGACCGCATTGGGTCTGTCGCTGCTGCTCGGCCCCTGGTTCATTCGGCGTCTGGTACGCGGGCAGGTCGGCCAGCCCATACGTGAAGTTGGTCCTGAAAGTCACTTTTCCAAAGCGGGTACGCCCACCATGGGCGGCGCGCTCATTTTGTTTGCCATCATGCTATCAACCCTGCTCTGGGCGGACCTGGCAAATCGCTATATCTGGGTGGTGCTGCTGGTGACGCTGGCCTTTGGCGTGATCGGCTGGATCGATGATTATCGCAAGCTGGTGCTGAAAGACTCGGCCGGCCTGCCAGCCCGCTGGAAGTATCTGCTGCAGAGTATTGCGGGCAGCGCGGCGGCTCTTTATCTCTATGGCACAGCCACGACGCCTGCTGAAACGGCCCTGATTCTGCCCTTCTTCAAGGATGTCGTGATTCCGCTGGGCTTTTTCTACGTGGTGGTCACCTATTTCTATATCGTCGGTTTTTCCAATGCGGTAAACCTGACCGACGGACTGGATGGCCTGGCCATTATGCCCAGCGTGTTTGTGGCCTCTGCCCTCGGCATTTTTGCCTATGCCTCCGGCAACACGGTTATCGCTGAGTACCTGGCCATTCCCTATGTGGCGGGTACCGGAGAGCTGGCCATTTTTTGTGCCGCGCTGGCTGGCGCTGGCCTGGGTTTCCTCTGGTTCAACACCTATCCCGCCATGGTCTTCATGGGTGATATCGGAGCCCTGGCGGTCGGTGCGGCGTTGGGTCTGATTGCTGTGCTGGTGCGCCAGGAAGTGGTGTTTGTCCTGATGGCTGGCTTGTTTGTGGTGGAGACTGTGTCTGTGATTCTGCAGGTGGCATCCTTCAAGCTGACCGGCAAGCGGATTTTCCGCATGGCACCCATTCATCACCATTTTGAGCTCAAGGGCTGGCCGGAACCGCGGGTTATTGTGCGTTTCTGGATCATCTCCGTGGTGCTCGTGCTTATGGGTCTCGCGACCCTGAAACTGAGGTAGGGATTAGGGTGAAAGCAGCCGCCGTCAAACAGGCCCAGCGCCACAGCCGCATGCAGCAGGAGTTCGCTGTAGATAGCTGGCTGCTGCTACCGATCATGGTGCTGGTGGCGCTGGGTGTGATCATGGTGGGTTCCTCCTCGATTGCGGTGGCTGAAAACGAAGGCATGAGCTCCGCCCACTATCTGATTCGTCATCTGATCTATCTGGGTCTGGGTCTGACGTTGGCTTTCGCTGCCCGGCTGGTGCCCATTGCGGTGCTGGAGCGACTCAGCCCCCTCATGTACCCGCTTGCCGTACTGGCGCTGCTGCTGGTTTTTATTCCCGGTCTGGGGCATACGGTGAATGGCTCGACCCGATGGATTCGTCTCGGTTTCATGGGCTTCCAGGTGGTTGAAGCGGTCAAGATCATGTTCATTCTTTACATGGCCGGTTATCTGGTTCGGAAGACCGATCTGATCCGCAGCAACTTCTTTGACACCTTTAAGCCCCTGTTACTGGCTGGTGGTCTGACCGCCATACTGCTGTTACAGCCGGATATGGGTAGCGCCGCGGTGATTACCGCTGTGGCCGGTGGCATGGTGTGGCTGGCGGGTGCGGCCTGGCGCCACATTGCGGTGCTGGGCATGCTGGTTCTGCCCGTGTTTGGCTACGCGGCCATGGAGCCTTATCGGCTGCGGCGTATCGTGAGCTTCCTGGATCCCTGGCAGGATCCGTTTAATAGCGGGTTCCAGCTCACCCAGGCTCTGATCGCGGTCGGTCGTGGTGAACTGTTTGGCGTAGGTCTCGGTGCCAGTATTCAGAAGCTGTTTTACCTGCCCGAGGCGCACACAGATTTTATTTTCGCGGTGCTGGCGGAAGAGTTTGGCCTGCTCGGCGTGATACTGATTCTCGGGCTCTTTATGCTGCTGGTGTCGCGCATCATGGCCATCGGCGTTCGTGCTCACCGTCAGGAACGCCCCTTCGCTGGCAATGTGGCTTTTGGCGTCGGCCTTTGGCTGGGCCTGCAGGCGCTGGTTTCCATTGGTGTGAATCTGGGTGTGCTGCCGACCAAGGGTTTGACTCTGCCCCTGATTTCATCTGGCGGTTCCAGTGTGTTGATGACCTTCCTGGCGCTGGGCATTGTGTTTCGAATTCGCTATGAACTTGAACGGGACGCGGCGGCGACCATCAAGTCCCGCGTCGGTCACCGGAAGATGCGCCTGTGAGCGGGCCGGTGTTGATCATGGCCGGCGGTACGGGTGGTCACATCTATCCTGGCCTGGCCGTGGCTGAGGCGCTTCGCGCGCGCGGTGTTGCCGTACATTGGCTGGGCGCCGAAGGCGGAATGGAAAGCCATAAGGTGCCGCCCTTCCAGATCCCGTTTCATGCGGTCCAGATTTCTTCATTGCGCGGCAAGGGTATGCGGGGTTGGTTAAGCCTGCCGCTGCGTCTCGGTCGCGCCGTGCGTCAGGCTGGCGCCGTGTTCAAGTCTCAGCAGCCCGCCTGCGCGGTCAGTTTTGGTGGCTATGTGGCTGGCCCCGGCGGCCTCTGTGCGCGCCTGCGCGGCGTGCCTCTGGTGGTGCACGAGCAGAATCGAATTCCCGGCATGACGAATAAGACGCTGGCGCGTTTTGCCCAGGTCGTACTGCAGGCCTTCGACGGCGCATTTCCCCAGGCCCGGACCGTGGGTAACCCGGTACGCGCGGACCTGGCAGCGCTGGCGCCGCCAGCCCAGCGTTGGAGCGGCCGCAGCGGCCCACAACGCCTGCTGGTGACCGGTGGTAGTCAGGGGGCCCGCGCCCTGAATACTTTGCTGCCCGCGGCCATGGCGACGCTGGCGGCTCATGAGCGTCCACTGATTCACCATCAGACCGGCCTGGCCGATCTGCAAGCCACCCGGGAGCGTTATCGGAAGGCGGGTATCGAGGCGGAGGTCGTGCCCTTCATTGATGACATGGCCGCTGCCTATGGCTGGGCGGATTTGGTGCTGTGTCGTGCGGGTGCCCTGACCGTGTCAGAACTTGCCGCCGTGGGGCTGGGTGCGTTGCTGGTGCCGTTCCCGTACGCGGTGGATGATCATCAGACTGCCAATGCCCAGGTGCTGGTAGAGGCGGGTGCAGCGGCGTTGGCCCAGGAGCACGCACTGGATGCGGATCAGCTTGCGCAACAATTGCAGGCTCTGCTGGCCGATCGCCAGCGGTGCCTGCGCATGGCCGAAGCGGCCCGTCGCGTGGCCGTGCCCCAGGCGGCAGAAGCGGTGGCCGAGGCCTGTCTTGAATGGGTGGGCTCATGAATTCTTCCGGCGTCCATCTTCGCCCCATGCGTCGCGTACGACGCGTCCACATGGTCGGCATCGGCGGTGCGGGTATGAGCGGCATCGCCGAGGTGCTGGTGACCCAGGGCTTTGAGGTTAGCGGTTCGGACCTGCATGAATCCGGTACCACGCGCCGGCTGCGGGAACTGGGCGTTACCGTCCATGCGGGTCATGCGGCCGATCATATTCAGGGTGCCGATGTGCTGGTGGTGTCAACGGCGGTGCCGGAGCACAATCCGGAGCTGGTGGCCGCCCGTGAACTGCGTCTGCCCATTTTGCCCCGCGCGCAGATGCTGGCCGAATTGATGCGCTTTCGCAGGGGTATCGCGGTAGCGGGCACCCACGGCAAAACCACGACCACCAGCCTGGTGGCCAGTTTGCTGGCGGAAGCGGGCCTGGACCCAACTTTTGTGATTGGTGGGGTGGTGAATGCCTGGGGTACTCATGCGCGGCTGGGTCAGGGTGAGTACCTGGTGGCTGAAGCGGATGAAAGCGACGGCTCCTTTTTGTTGTTACAGCCGGTGGTGGCGCTGGTTACGAATATTGACCGGGACCATCTGGAAAGCTACGAAGGTAGCTTCATCAACCTGTGCCAGGCGTTTGAGGATTTCTTGCAGCACCTGCCCTTCTACGGGGCAGCGGTGCTGTGCATCGACGACGAACAGACGCGCGCCCTGGCGCCCAAAGTCAGTCGCGCGGTGGTGACCTACGGCCTTGCTGAGGATGCGGATGTGCGTGCCACGAATGTGCATCAGCAGGGGCGTACCATGAAATTCGACGTGCAGTTGCCGGATGAATCGGAACCCTTCCCGGTGCGCCTGAATCTGCCCGGTATGCACAATGTGCGCAATGCGCTCGGTGCCCTGGCCATTGCCTGGGAACTGGGTGTGGATGTGAGCGGTGCGGCCCGGTGTTTGGCTGATTTTAAGGGCGTTGGTCGGCGTTTTTCTGATGTGGGAGAGCTGCAGCTTGGGGGTCAGCGTGTACTGGCAGTTGAAGACTACGGCCATCATCCCACAGAGCTTGAGGCGACCCTGGCTGCGGCGCGTGGGGGCTGGCCCGAGCGACGTCAGGTGGTGGTGTTTCAGCCGCATCGCTACACGCGCACGCGAGACCTGTTTGACGATTTCTCCCGCGTGCTCAGCGAGGCGGATGTGCTGGTGATTTGCGATGTGTACGCAGCCGGCGAGGATCCGATTGAGGGCATCGACAGCCATGCGCTGTGTCAGTCGATTCGCGTGCGCGGCAAAGTTGATCCCGTGCTGGTGCCGGCAGTGGCGGACGTAACCGACGCGCTGGCCAATCTCGTTGAAGACGATGATCTCGTGCTGCTGCTGGGAGCGGGTAGCATGGATCGGGTGGCCAGTGACCTGCGGGTGCTGTCCGGGGAGCAGCAGTCATGAGCGCACTACGGCCCCGTCGCTTGCAGGACCCTACGGCGTTTGGCCAAGTAGCCCTGCTGGTCGGCGGC
>JAOZKI010000059.1:11613-16633 GCA_029935455.1 Lysobacterales bacterium
ACTGAGCGTGAGGTATCCCTGACCGGTGGTCGTGACGTAGCGGCGGCCTTCCAGCGCTGTGGTATCAGTCATGAGACTTTTGATGGTGCCAGGGCCCTATTCCATGCCATTGATGCCGGCCGCGTTGATCGCGTATTCAACCTTATGCATGGCCCGGGCGGTGAGGATGGGGCAATCCAGGGCGCGCTGCAGTTGATGAATGTGCCCATCACCGGCTCTGACGTACTGGGCTCAGCCCTGACCATGGACAAGATCCGCTCCAAGCAGGTGTGGGCGCAGACGGGTATTCCTACGGCGCCCTTTATGGTGATTGAGGCCGGCGCAACGTCTTTCGATTCGGTATTTGAGACCTTCACAGCTCCGGTGTTTGTGAAACCAACCGGCCTGGGATCCAGCATTGGTGTGTCCCGGGTCATGGCGGCCGAAGATCTCTCTGCGGCGGTCAGCCTAGCAAGACAATACAGTGCGACTGTGGTGGTAGAACAGGGCATCGCTGGCGGTGAGTATTTCGTCGGTATTCTCGACGGCCAGGCCTTGCCCCTGATTCGTATCGAAACACCGCATGCCTTTTATGACTACGCGGCCAAATACGAGTCAGACAGCACGCGTTACTACTGTCCCTGCGGGCTGCCAGCCGATCAGGAGGCAATGCTTAGCCGCATGGCCTTAAAAGCCTTCAAGGCTCTGCAGGCGTCTGGTTGGGGTCGGGTCGATCTGATTCTCGACGCGGACGGGACCCCCTGGTTCCTGGAGGTGAATACGGCGCCGGGAATGACCGATCATTCGCTGGTGCCCCAGGCGGCAGCAGAACTTGGGGTCGGTTTCGACGAATTGGTCTGGCGGATTCTGGAGACCAGCTTATGACGTCCCGTTCCCAACAGGCTGAGCGCGTGGAACGCTACCACGTCAGTGTTGGCAAGGCCGTCGGTTCGCTTTTGTTTCTATCTGCGATCGGTGGTGTGCTGTGGATCTGGTTTGGCATGGTCAAACTGGACCGTTGGCCCATCCAGTGGCTGGAGGTGGATGGTGGCTTCGAGCGCGTCAGTGCCGAGCAGGTGCGCACGCGGGTCGCGCCGCTGGTGGATGGTAGTTTCTTTACCGTCAATCCCGAGGCCATTCGCGCCGCGGCCAGGGAACTGGCCTGGGTGGATCAGGTACAGGTGATTAAAAGTTGGCCAGACACGGTGCGCGTGGTGGTGAGTGAATACACGCCGGTTGCGCACTGGACCGAGGGTCGTTTGATCGCAAGCGATGGGACAGTTTTCGAAGTTCCCGGTGCCGAGCGCATGCAGGGTCTGCCCTGGCTGGATGGTCCCCCAGGCAGCCTGGAGACCGTGCTGGAGCACTGGCAGATTTTCGCCGAGGCCCTGCAGCGGGCCGGAGAGCGCATTGAGCGCATGCAGCTGGATCGGCGCGGTGCCTGGTCGCTGCAGTTGCGCAGCGGTACGCGGGTTGAGATCGGGCGCAATGAAGCGATTGACCGCCTGCAACGTATGGCCACCAGCTGGCCGGCACTGAGACGGCAGCGAGCCGATGTGCCCATGGCGGTAGATCTACGCTATTCCAACGGCTTTGCGGTTCGTTGGTCCGACACGCCACCGGAGTTGGCGGCCAACCGCTGAAGGAGCGGATGCAAAAGCTTATGGCAAAGAAACAGGAAAAATCACTGGTGGTCGGGCTCGATATCGGCACCTCAAAAGTGGTTGCGATTGTTGGCGAGATGCAGGACGACGGCACCGTGGAGGTCGTCGGCCTTGGATCACACCAGTCGCGTGGGCTGCGGCGCGGTGTGGTGGTTGATATGGCCTCCACGGAACAGGCCATTCAGCGCGCCGTAGAAGAGGCGGAACTGATGGCCGGCTGCGAGATTCACTCCGTATTTAGCGGTATTTCCGGCAATCACATCCGCTCGCAGAATTCTGATGGCACGGTAGCCATCAAGGACAAGGAGGTCAACGATCAGGATGTTGATCGCGTGCTGGAGGCAGCACGGGCCATACCTCTGTCCGCCGATCAGAAAATCCTGCATGTATTGCCCCAGGAGTATGTCTTGGACAACCAGGATGGCATCCGCCAGCCCATCGGCATGGCCGGCGTGCGTCTGGAGGCCCATGTGCATGTGGTGACCGCAGCTTTGGCTGCTACGCAGAACGTAGGTAAATGCGTGTCCCGCTGCGGTTTGACGGTGGATGAGCTGATCATCACCTCGCTGGCCTCGAGCTATTCGGCCCTGAGTGAGGATGAAAAAGAACTGGGGGTCTGCCTCATGGATATCGGTGCGGGTACCACGGACATTGCCGTGTTCACCGGCGGCGCCATTCGTCACACAGCGTGTATCCCGATTGCCGGTGACCAGGTAACCAACGATATCGCGGTGGCGCTGCGTACACCGACTCAGCATGCAGAAGACATCAAGATTCAGTATGGCTGCGCACTGGAGCAGCTGGCCGGGGGCGAGGAAACCATCCAGGTGCCGAGCGTCGGCGATCGTTCTTCGCGGCGGCTGGCGCGTCAGACCCTGGCGCAGGTGGTTGAGGCGCGCTACCGGGAGCTGTTCTCCCTGGTGAATGCGGAGCTGCGGCGCAGCGGTTATGAGAATCTGGTGGCATCCGGTCTGGTTCTGACGGGCGGGGCGGCCAAGATGGAGGGGGCCGTGGACCTGGCGGAAGAGGTGTTTCATATGCCGGTGCGCCTAGCGACTCCCCAGTACGTCACGGGGCTTTCTGACGTGGTTTCCAACCCGGTCCATGCGACCGGTGTGGGTTTGTTGATTTACGGCAGCCAGGCGGATGGTGGAAGAAGCCTGTCCGGTTCGTCTGGTGGTGACTCATGGGTGGACCGGGTGCAAAGCTGGTTCCGAGGTGAGTTTTAACAGAGCAGGCAAAGACGCTGTGGGCAGGATCGGGCCCGTGGCACCATAAATGGCGAGCGAGAGGAGCGATACACAGATGTTTGAACTGGTGGAAAACTACACACCCAGCGCCAAGATCAAGGTGGTGGGTGTTGGCGGCGGCGGCGGTAACGCGGTCAGCCAGATGATTGATGCGAATATTGACGGCGTGGAATTCATTGCTGCCAATACGGACGCGCAGGCCCTGCGCCAATTCAAGGGCAAGAGTGCGCTGCAGATCGGCTCCAGTGTCACCAAAGGCCTCGGTGCCGGTGCCAACCCGGAGGTGGGCCGTCAGGCCGCACTCGAGGACCGGGACCAGCTGGTGGAGTTGCTCAGCGGTGCCGATATGGTCTTTATCACCGCGGGCATGGGTGGTGGCACTGGTACCGGTGCGGCGCCAGTGATTGCCCAGGCGGCCAAGGAGTTGGGCATTCTGACCGTTGCGGTGGTCACCAAACCTTTCGCTTTCGAGCAGAAGCGACGCATGACCATTGCGGAGCAGGGCATTGAGGAGTTGGCGCGTCAGGTGGACTCGCTGATTACCATTCCCAACTCCAAATTGCCGCAGGTCATGGGTGAGGATGCGCTGCTGTTGAACGCCTTCAAGGCCGCCAATGACGTGCTCCATGGTGCCGTACAGGGTATCGCGGAACTCATCACCAAGCAGGGCATGATCAACGTGGACTTTGCCGATGTGCGCACGGTCATGTCAGAAATGGGAACGGCCGTCATGGGGGCCGGGCGTTCCTGTGGCGAGGACCGGGCCATGATGGCTGTGCAGCAGGCCATTGGCAGCCCGCTGCTGGAAGACATCAACCTTAACGGCGCGCGGGGCGTGCTCGTGAACATCACCGCTGGCATGAATCTGACCATGAAGGAGTTCGAGGAGGTCGGAACACAGATTGCAGACCTGGCCAGTGAAGACGCCACGGTGGTTGTGGGCACGGTGATTGACCCCGATATAGGGGACGAGCTGCGGGTAACCGTGGTGGCTACGGGCCTGGGTGATCAGGTGGCGCGGCCGGCGGTGGAAGAGCCGCCGCTGACCGTGGTGCGCAACGGCAGTACCGGTCAGCCGGAGCCGGCAATGGGTATGGACCCCATGGGCGAGTTGCCCACCGAGCCACAGCCACCGGCGCCGGAAATGGACGATATGTTCAATGGTCAGGGTGATATCGGTTATCTGGATATCCCGACCTTCCTGCGCAAGCAGGCGGACTGAAGAAGCCGTTAGTGGCTCGTTAAGGTGTTGTTAAATAGCAACAATTTGTTGTTAAAAACGCAAAATTGCCTTTTTGGAGAGGGTCTTGCTGTGCTAGACTGCGCGGCAATCCCGTCCCCGGGGGTGTATTAGAATGATAAGACAACGAACCCTAAAAAACGTAATTCGTGCGACCGGCGTTGGTATTCATACCGGCGAGAAGGTGCTCATGACCCTGCGGCCGGCGGCTGTGAACACGGGTATCGTGTTCCGTCGCGTGGATCTTGATCCGGTCGCTGAAGTGCCGGGTACGGCTCTGAACGTGGGCGATACCAGCATGAACACCACGCTGATTGAAAACGGTGTGCGGGTGTCAACGGTTGAGCACCTGCTGTCGGCTCTGGCCGGCCTGGGCATTGATAACGCCTACGTAGACTTAAGCTCTGCTGAAGTCCCGATTATGGACGGCAGCGCCGGTCCCTTCGTCTTTCTCATTCAGTCTGCCGGTATCGAGGAACAATCGCTCGCCAAGCGTTTTATTCGTATCCTCGAACCGGTGGAAGTGAAAGCCGATGATAAGTGGGCGCGCTTTGAGCCGTTTGAAGGTTTCAAAGTCTCCTTCAAGATTGAGTTCAATCACCCGGTGTTTGAGCCCCACACCTCCTTCTCGTCCATCGATTTTTCCACCACGTCCTACCTGAAGGAAATCGCCCGGGCCCGAACCTTCGGCTTTGTGCGGGATCTGGAGATGCTGCGCGAGCGTAATCTGGTGCTGGGCGGCAGCCTGGACAATGCGGTGGTGCTGGATGACTACCGGGTGTTGAACGCAGATGGGCTGCGTTACGAAGACGAGTTTGTGAAGCACAAGATGCTGGACGCGATCGGCGACCTGTACCTGCTGGGTCACAGCCTGATTGGGGCCTATT
>JAOZKI010000017.1 GCA_029935455.1 Lysobacterales bacterium
CCGCGCGACCATGGGTTCGATGGAGAGCTCCTGGCCAGACAGATTGGCCAGCCAGCGCGTGAACTTGCGCAGCTGCTCCCACATAATCAGCATGGCTTCGTTCTGCAGGGCAGCGTCTACCTCGTTGTCCAGCGCCTCCACCCGACGCCAGAAATCACGCGCATCCAGCAATTCCCGCGCAATCGTGTAGGCACGGGCCAACTGCTCCGGTGATGCGCCCGTGTCCTCGCGCATGCGCAGCACAAAGGTAATACCCATGCGATTAACCAGACTGTTAGTGACCTGCGTGGCCACGATTTCCCTGCGCAGACGATGATCTGGTATCAGATCAGCGTAGCGCTTCTGCAGTGGCGTGGGAAAATAGCCAGCCAGTTCCGCGCCGAGGAAGGAATCCTCCGGCACGTCAGACGCCAGCAACTGTTGATACAAACGAATCTTGGCATAGCTCAGCAGCACCGACAGTTCCGGTCGGGTCAGCCCCTCACCCCGATTGCGCCGCTCAACCAATTCCTCACTCTCGGGCAGAAATTCAAGGTCCCGATCCAGCATGCCCTCATCTTCGAGCACGTCGATAAAGCGCTGCTTGGCCCCGATACGGGGCACAGACAGGGTCTCCATCATGGTTAGTGCCTGGGTTTGCAAATAGTTACTGCGCAGGCACAGTTGCTCCACCTCATCGGTCATTTCCGCCAGCAGCTTCGCCCGGGCCGCTGGTTTCAGCGTGCCGTTGCGGGTTGCCTGATCCAAAAGAATCTTGATGTTGACCTCGTGATCCGAACAGTCCACGCCCGCTGAATTATCAATGAAGTCCGTATTGATGCGGCCGCCGGCACGGGCAAACTCTATGCGACCTAACTGGGTGATGCCCAGATTACCGCCCTCACCCACCACACGACAGCCCAACTCTTCACCGTTTACCCGCAAGGGATTGTTGGCCAGATCACCCACATCCGCATGGCTCTCGCGGGAAGCTTTGGCATAGGTGCCGATGCCTCCGTTCCAGAGCAAGTCCACATCGGCTTTCAGCAGCGCCTTGATCAGGGCGTTGGGTGCCAGCTGGCGCTCTTCTATGCCTAGCCAGTCACGGACCGGACGGCTAAGCGGAATGGTCTTGTCCTGCCGTGAAAAAATACCGCCGCCCTTGGAGATGAGCTCCTGATTGTAGTCAGCCCAGCTCGATCGGGGCATTTCGAAAAGCCGTTTGCGCTCCCGGTAGGACAGCTTGGGGTCCGGTTCCGGATCCAGAAAAATATGCAGATGGTTAAAGGCGGCGCGCAGGCGGATCTGACGCGAGAGCAGCATGCCGTTGCCGAACACGTCACCGCCCATATCGCCGATACCCACTACGGAAAAAGGCGTTTTCTGGATGTCCGTACCCAGCTCCCGGAAGTGCCGCTTGACCCCTTCCCAGGCACCCTTGGCGGTAATGCCCATGCCCTTGTGGTCATAGCCGACAGAGCCACCAGAAGCGAAGGCATCGCCCATCCAGAAGCCCCGCTGCAGCGCGATTTCGTTGGCAATATCGGAAAAGCTGGCAGTCCCCTTGTCCGCTGCGACCACCAGGTACGGGTCGTCGTCATCGCGCCTGACCACCTGCTCAGGTGGGATCACTTTCAGATCATTCAGGTTATCGGTGATATCCAGTAACCCATTGATAAATATTTTATAACAGGCAATTCCCTCCGCCATGATGGCTTCACGACCACCAGTTTCCGGTAGCTGCATGGGTACAAAACCACCTTTGGCACCCACGGGCACAATCATGGTGTTTTTAACGTTCTGCGCCTTCATGAGCCCCAGAACCTCGGTCCGGAAATCAGCCTTGCGATCAGACCAGCGCAAACCGCCCCGCGCAATGGGTCCCATGCGCAAATGCACGCCCTCTACCCGCGGCGAGTAGACCCAGATTTCCCGATAGGGTCGCGGCGCGGGCAGATCCGGTACGCGCGATGGATTGAGCTTGAAGCTGATGTAGCTGCGTGCATGACCCTCCTCATCCTGCTGATAGAAATTGGTGCGCAGGGTAGCGCGAATGACCGCATAGAACACATGCAGAATGCGGTCTTCATCCAGGCTGCTCACCGCATTCAAACCACGCATAAAGGCCTGTTCTATGGCCGCTATTTCTTCGTCCCGGGTACCGACGGCGCGCGCTTCCATGGCGGCGCGTACATATTCCATCAGGACCTTGTCACTGTGCCCTCCCTCGTTCAGCAAAGCATCCATATCTTCGCTCAAACGCCGGGCCGCCAATTCACGACGATAGGCCGACTCACCGTCCCGCTGCGGGTCGAACAGCGCCTCAAAATAGGCCACCAACAAACGCGCCAGCAAGGGGTGTCGCGCCAGCGTGGTGGCCATATACTGCAGGGAAAAGGGAATGCCGGTCTGAAGCAGATAACGGCCGTAGCCGCGCAGCACTTTTACCTGGCGCCAGTGCAAGCGACTGGCAAGAATGAGGCGGTTAAAGGCATCGCTGTGCGTGACCCCGCGCCAACTGTTGATAAATGCCTCGGTGAAGGAATCCCGGACGCGATCCAGATCCAACTGGTCGCCTCGAGCAAAGAGCATGTCGTAATCCTGCACCCAAACCTGCTCTTCTTCGCTGAGATAAAGCTGATAGGGCCGCTCGTTGATGACCTCCAGCCCCAGGTGCTCCAGAATCGGCAGCACCAGTGACAAGGGGATCGGCTTGCCGCGCTTGAACAGCTTGAAGCGGATGATGTCCGAGTCCTTGCTACGCGGACGGTAGAGACTCATCTTGAGGTCCGTTTCGTCGCCGAGCTGAGCAATGCGCTCTACATCAAAACTGGCCACCCAGGGCGACACATCTTCTTCATAGGCGGCGGGGAAAGCCGTACCAATCTGCTCCGCCCAGGCCAGCCCGAGTTCTTCACCGACCTTCTGCACAAGGATGTCGCGCAAACCGTCATGCCAGGAACGAACCGCCTCAACAATCCGACCTTCCAGCGCGCGCAGGTCCGGATCGGGCTGGGCGCCGGGCCGGGGCCGGATCAGCAACTGCAGGCGCGCCAGGCGGGACTCGGAAATTTGCACCGCATAATCGAGCTGCTCACCCTGGAAAGCCCGAAACAGAAGGTCCTGGATTTTTTGCCGGTTTTCCGTATTGAAACGATCACGCGGAATGTAAACCAGGCAGGAATAGAACCGGTTGAAACGCTCACGGCGCACCAGCAAACGGACCTGCTGGCGCTCCATAAGAGCAAGCACGGCGGTGCTGATCTCGACGATCTCATCCACGCTGGCCTGCAGCAGATCATCCCGTGGCAGCGTTTCCATAATATGGACCAAAGCCTTGTAGGCGTAGCTGCCGGGGCGCAAGGCAGAACGCTCAAGTACCTGATCAGCTTTCTGGCGCAGCAGCGGCGTGTCAGAAACACGGCGGAAGTAGGCATTGGAGGTGAATAGGCCGATAAAGCGCCGTTCACCGATCACCTGTCCACGGTTATCGCGCTGAAGCACGCCGATATAATCCATGTAGCCGCCGCGGTGTACCGTGCTGCGGGCCCGGGTTTTGGTGATGATCAAGGGGTCTTTTCGCGCCGACAGGGCGCCGTCTGTTAGCGTCGCCACTGGCCGGCTGCAAATGGTACGCTCCGTCTCGCGCAGCATTCCCAGTCCGCTACCAGGCACCAAATCGAGATTGAAGCGGCCTTCTTCCCGGTCCACCACATAGTCCCGGGCACCCAGCAAAATGAAATGATCTTCCCGCAGCCAGTTCAGAAAGGCGCGACTTTCCCCTAGTTTGTCCGGCTCACAAGCACCGGCAAAATCATTGAACTGCTCGACCACCTCGCCGAGACGATCGCGCATGGCCTGCCAGTCCGTGACCGCCCGGGCCACATCACTCATGGCATCCGTCAGCACCTGCTCCAGACGCCCCAGATCGTCCGCTCGACTCAGCCGGTCCACCTGCAGATGCATGATCGATTCCGGCTGGCCTTTGCCTGCTGCCGTGGGGTAGAAGCCCCGCGCGCGACCGCTTCCATCGCGCTGCACGTGCATGACCGGATGCACAATATGATGGACGCTCAACCCCTGCTCGGACATCACCAGATTAACCGTGTCGACCAGGAAGGGCCGGTCGGCGTTGACCATCTCCACCACCGTATGCTCGCTGGTCCAGCCATCACGTTTCTGGGTGGGATTAAAGACCCGAATGCGGCTGCATTCGGGCTTTCGTCGGCCGGCGAAGCGCATCAGCCCCGCACTGATCGCGGCCACCCGTTCGGGCGTTTCCTCGACCAGTTCCGCATCGGGAACGCGGCGGAGAAATGCCTGAACAAAATAGCGGGCCATATCGGCCCGAGCCTCACTGACCTGACCGGCCAGTATGGACTGCACCTGCTCTAGCAGGGCAGCACGATCCTGCACGACCGTTTTGCTGCTCATAGCGTGTCGCGGGCCGAAGCCCCTCCCCCGCTCGCCGCCAGCAGCGAGCGCTTGTTGTGACCCCGCTAAAGCTAGCGCAGGCCGGTTTCGAGACGGCTGATCAGCATGCGCTGAATCTCGCTGGTGCCCTCGTAAATCTCGGTGATCTTTGCATCACGGAAATAGCGCTCAACGGGCAATTCCTTGCTGTAGCCCATACCACCGTGAATCTGTAATGCACTGTGGGTAACAAACATGGCCGTTTCCGAGGCGTAGAGTTTAGCCATGCTGGCGTTCAAGGTATAGCGCTCGCCGGAGGCTTTGGCGTTCATCTTGCCCCAGGCAGCCCGCAGGGTCAGTTGGTAGGCCGCCTCGAGTCGCGTGCGCATGTCCGCTATTTTGGCCTGCGTCATTTGGAACTCACCAATGGAGCGACCAAAGGCTTTGCGCTCGCGCGCATACTCTACGCTGGCCTCGTAGGCCGCCCGCGCAATACCCGTGGCCTGGGCAGCAATACCAATGCGGCCGGCGTCAAGCACACCCATGGCGATTTTAAAGCCCTGCCCCTCGTCTCCCAGTCGGTCCTCGACGGCGACCTGGTAATCATCAAACTCAATTTCACAGGTTGCGGAAGCGCGGATACCCAGTTTTGGCTCAGATTTTCCACGCAGAAAACCGGGCTTCTCCGTGTCGATCAGGAACGCGGTCACGCCACGTGCACCCTGTTCCGGATCGGTCATGGCAAATACCATCACGTAGCGCGCCACGGGTCCGGAGGTAATCCAGGATTTTTTGCCGTTAAGCACATAGTGACTGCCGTCATCTGATTTGACCGCGCGCATGCGCATGTTACTGGCGTCAGAACCCGATTGCGGCTCCGTCAGCGCATAAGCACCAATGGCCTGACCGGAGGCCACCGGTACCACATATTTCTGCTTCTGCTCTTCGGTTCCAAACTTCAGGATTCCATGGCAGTAAAGCGTGTTGTTGACCGACATGATGGTGCCATGAGAGGCATCGGCCGCGCTGATTTCAATCAGCGCCAGGGCATAACAGACCGGGTCCATGCCCGCACCACCATAGTTTTCCGGCACCTCGATACCCATCAGGCCCAGTTCACCCATTTGCGCAATCGTCGCGCTGGGGAACTCGCCGCTGACATCGTGTTCAGCAGCAATGGGAACGATGGCGGACTGAGCAAAGTCGCGGGCAGCAGCCTGAATCATCTGCTGTTCTTCAGTGAGGGTGAAATCCATGAAAAATGACCTGTGTAGCGAGGGGATAAAAGAGCGGTCCTATTATAAGCGCTGCGGCGTTTTCGCGCATGTGAAAGCCTACGCCCGGGGGGCTGAACCATTGACGACCCTGTTCCGTAGCGATAACCTTATATCTTTAAATCTTGATAAAAAGATATATTACCCCGTATGGACCTTAACCTGGCCTCCCAACATTTGCGCCTACTGGCCGATAGCACCCGCCTGCGGCTCCTGCTCCTGCTGGAACAGGAAGAGCTTAGCGTGGCCGAACTGGCGGCCATTTTGCAGCTCGCTCAACCGCGCGTATCGACACATCTGGCCAAATTGAAAGACGCACAGCTGGTGATCGATCGCCGGGAGGGCGTATCGGTCTACTACCGCCGCGCCAGCGATAACAAGCAGCACGAATTGGCAGCGCTGTGGCAATGGCTCAGCAAGAAAACGGATGATCCGTTGGTGCAGCAGGATCGGGAGCGAATTCCCCAGGTGCTGGCCAGCCGCAACGGCGATAGCAGCTGGGCCGATACGGTGGCCGGCGATATGGAACGCCATTACTCGCCCGGGAGAACCTGGGAAGCCACCACCCGCGCGCTGACGGCCCTGATGGAACTCGGAGACGTGCTGGATATTGCCTCCGGCGATGGTGTACTGGCGGAACTGCTGGCACCACATGCAGCGCACATTACCTGCCTGGATCTCAGCCCCCGCGTGGTGGAGGCTGGCCGTAAACGGCTCGCAAATTTCAACAACGTCACCTTTGAAGTGGGCGACATGCATGCGCTACCGCTTACTGATGCCAGCCAGGACACGGTCTTTCTCATGCATGCGTTGACCTATACGAATCAACCGCAGCAGGTCATCACGGAAGCGGCTCGCGTGCTGCGACCCGGCGGCAGTCTGCTGGCCATGACCCTGGCTGAACACAAGCACCAGAAGGCCGTCGCCCCCTATGATCACAGCAATCTGGGCTTTCGCCCGGCAGATCTGCAAGCGCTGTGCAAGGAGGCCGGGCTCCGGCCGACCCAGTGCAAGGTGGCTGCGGTAGAGAAACGTGCGCCACATTTCACGGTACTCAGCCTGATTGCCCACAAGCCCGGGACCAAACCCTGATGACTCAGACAACGTCAGCGGCCACCTTTCAGTTGCCGTGGCGTGATCCCGCGGGCGTTAGCGCACTGGAATCCCTGCTCAGGGACCGTATCGGTGTGCTGGATGGCGCCATGGGCACCATGATTCAGGCGCACGGCCTTGAGGAAGCCGATTACCGAGGTCAGCGTTTCGCGACGCACAGCATGCCCCAGCGGGGTAACAACGATCTCCTCACTCTGACCCAGCCGCAACTGATCGCTGACATCCATCGGCAGTTCCTCGCGGCAGGTGCCGACTTTCTGGAAACCAACACTTTCAACAGCACCACCATTTCGCAGGCCGACTATGGGCTTGAGGATTGGGTTCCCGAGCTCAACCGTGCCGCCGCCAGGCTTGCCCGGGAAGCCGCGGACGCGCAGATGGCCGCAGACCCGCATCGGCGTTGCTTTGTTATCGGCGTGCTGGGCCCGACCAACCGCACCGCCTCGCTATCACCCGATGTTAATCGACCCGACTACCGCAATGTGACCTTTGAAGATCTGCGGCAGGCCTACCGGGAAGCAGCAGAAGCCTTGCTGGAAGGTGGTGCCGACCTGCTAATGGTGGAGACAGTCTTCGACACCCTGAATGCCAAAGCGGCACTATTTGCTCTGGAGGAGATTTTCGATGAGCGCGGCTGGCGCGTGCCCGTCATGATCTCCGGCACCATCACGGACGCCAGCGGGCGCACCCTTTCCGGTCAAACGGTTGAAGCGTTCTGGAATTCAGTGCGACACGCCAGGCCCTTTAGCATCGGGCTGAATTGTGCCTTGGGTGCCGAAGAGATGCGTCCCTGGGCGCAGGAACTGGCACGCGTCGCCGATTGCCCGGTCAGCGCCCACCCGAACGCCGGACTGCCCAATGAACTGGGAGAGTACGACGACACACCGGAGCATATGGCTGAGGTGCTGGCAGATTTCGCCCGTCAGCACATGTTGAATCTGGTAGGCGGTTGCTGTGGCACCACGCCCGAACATATCGCCGCAATTGTCAGCGCCATGGAAGCGGCCCGGCCGCGACCGCTGCCAGAGCCTAAACCATATTGCCGCCTGTCCGGTTTGGAGCCGCTCACCCTGTCCCCGGAACTGAACTTTTTGAATGTCGGCGAGCGTACCAACGTGACCGGCTCAGCCATATTCCGGCGCCTGATCCAGGCCGATGATTTTGAAGCAGCGGTTAGCGTGGCGCTGCAGCAGGTAGAAAACGGGGCGCAAATCATCGATGTGAATATGGACGAAGGCCTGCTGGACAGTGCGGCGGTCATGGTGCGCTTTCTGAACCAGATCGCGTCAGAGCCCGATATCGCGCGCGTCCCGGTGATGATCGATTCATCCCGCTGGGACGTACTGGAAGCAGGTCTTGCCTGCCTGCAGGGGAAAGGCGTGGTCAACTCCATCAGTCTGAAAGAAGGCGAAGCGCCGTTTCTGGAGCAGGCACGCAAGATCCTGCGCTATGGCGCAGCGGTCATCGTGATGGCCTTCGATGAGCAGGGCCAGGCCGACACGCTGGAACGTCGCGTCAGCATCTGCACGCGAGCCTGGAAGTTGCTCACGGAAACGGTCGGCTTTCCGCCGGAAGACATCATTTTTGACCCGAACATCTTTGCGGTAGCCACCGGCATCGAAGAGCACAATCGCTACGGGCTGGATTTTATTGAGGCCACTAGCGCCATCAAGAAAGCCTGTCCTGGCGCCCTGATTTCCGGAGGCGTGAGCAACATTTCCTTCTCTTTCCGCGGTCAGAACCGTGTTCGGGAGGCCATTCATTCGGTGTTTCTCTATCACGCGATTCGCGCCGGCATGGACATGGGAATCGTTAATGCGGGCCAACTGGAGGTCTATGACGAAATTGAACCCGACTTGCGTGATGCAGTGGAAGATGTGGTGCTTTACCGCCGCGACGACGGGGCTGAGCGCCTGCTCGAAATTGCCCAGGCCTATCAGGGTGAACGCGCCAGCAGTGAGGACACGGAAGCGTGGCGAGAGGCACCGGTCCAGGAACGGCTCCGGCACGCGCTGGTGAAAGGCATTACCAGCCATATTGAAGCGGATACGGAGGAGGCGCGTAGCGGTGCGGCGCGCGCCCTGGATGTCATTGAAGGCCCATTGATGGATGGCATGAACGTGGTCGGAGACCTGTTCGCCAGCGGCAAGATGTTTCTGCCGCAGGTGGTAAAAAGCGCACGTGTCATGAAACAGGCCGTCGCGGTGCTGGTGCCTTATATCGAACAGGAGAAGCAGGCCAATGAGGAAGATAACCGGGCACCGCGCATCCTGATGGCAACGGTCAAGGGTGACGTACACGACATCGGCAAAAATATCGTCGGCGTGGTCTTGCGTTGCAACCACTTCGACGTGATTGACCTCGGCGTGATGGTACCGATGGACACGATCCTGGATCGGGCCGAGGCCGAAAATGTGGACGTGATCGGTTTGTCGGGACTGATTACACCGTCGCTGGAGGAAATGCGTATCGTAGCGGCGGAAATGGAGCGGCGTGGCATGGATCTGCCGCTCATGATCGGTGGGGCCACCACCTCGCGCATGCACACGGCCCTGCGCATTGAGCCGGAATACGCGGCGGGCGCGTTTTGGGTTAAGGACGCGTCACGGGCGGTTGGCGTGGCACGGCGTCTTGTGGACCAGGAAGAGCGCAAACGTTTTCGCAGCAGCACCGCAGCCGAGTACGAAGCCCTGCGTCAGCGCCGTGCTGCGGGCAGCAACCGCAAGCCCCCCGTTGCGCTGAGCGAGGCCCGCGCCAATGCCTTCAAAGCGGATTTTCAGGTCCATGCACCGAAGGCACCGCTGGTGCCCGGCATCAGCGTGATTGATGATTACCCACTGGAAGATCTGGTCGCCACGATCGACTGGATGCCGTTTTTTCAGTCCTGGGAACTGTCCGGCCGCTTCCCGGATATTCTCCATGACCCAGAGAAAGGCGAAGCAGCCCGTAGCCTGTATCACGACGCACAGGCCATGCTGGAGCGCATCATCAAGGAGCGCTGGCTGCAGGCAAAGGCGACCGTTGGCTTCTTTCCCGCCGCTGCCGCTGGCGATGATGTGATCATTTTCACAGACGAGACCCGCAGCGCGGAACGGCTCAGACTGAATTTCCTACGCCAGCAAAAGCACAAACCGGCCGGCCGCCCACACTATTGCCTGGCCGACTTTATTGCACCCTTGGAATCCGGCCTGCAAGACCATATCGGTCTGTTCGCGGTCACCGCGGGCATCGGCATTGATGCGCATGTTGCTGCCTTCGAAGCGAACAATGACGACTATTCGGCCATCTTGCTGAAGGCGCTGGCGGATCGGCTGGCGGAGTCGCTGGCGGAACGCATGCACCAGCGCGTGCGCACCGAGTACTGGGGCTACGCTGAACATGAGCAACTCGACAATGAGGCCCTGATCGCAGAGGCCTATGACGGCATTCGACCGGCTCCGGGCTATCCGGCCTGTCCCGAGCACAGTGAAAAAATGAAGCTATTCGAACTTCTGGATGCGGGCCGTAACAGTGGTATGAGCCTCACCGGGGGCTACGCCATGCTGCCCACCGCAGCCGTGAGCGGCTACTATTTTGCCCATGCGGAGAGCCAGTATTTTGTGCTGGGCGATATTCAGCAGGACCAGATCGAGGACTACGCCACGCGCAAGGGCATTGATAGCGATGAGGTCGAGCGGCTCCTGCCTGCCAATTGCTAGCGCCGGCGCCCCGCCCTCACCAGATCAGATCGTCCGGTACCGGATGATCGCCCTCTTCCTCAGCGCTGGCGTCGCCGGATAAATCCGGCACATGGTCGGCTGACAGGGCGGCAATCTGATCGCGCAGCTGGGGATCAACCAGCAGATAGTTGCCACGCAAAAAAACCACGCCCAGGGAGCCGTCATTAACGGCAACCAGCTGCTCCGGAGTCACGCGTACGGTCCGGATGCGGCCCTTGAAGAGAAAGTTGCGCTTCAGCTCAGCGCCCTCAACATTTTGCGCTTGCCCGTCCAATAGGGCCTCTATTTCCTTGTTGATGCGGCGGCGTTCAAGATCCAGGGCGCGTTTCTCCGCCTTTGCCTGCTCCTGACTCGCCTTCTCCGCTTGCTTGCGCGCGCGATAGGCCGCATCCAGGGATATGTCCTGCCCACTGCCGCCTGTGCGCCGGCTCTTGGGGCGCCGCTTGGGTTTGGACTTTTTCTTGGGCCGGTCCTTGGCCAGGCCCAGGGCCATCAGTTGGTCTTGTAGGGATTCACTCATCGGAACTCAATATTTACCCATGTCGCCAGTTGGCGTCCGCTACGGGCGTCCAATTCCATAGTAGGTGAAGCCACGAGAGCGCACCACGTCGGGCTGCCAAATATTGCGACCGTCCAGAATTACCGGTACCCGCATAAGTTCGGCCAGACGCCGAAAATCGGGCGCCCAAAACTGGCGCCATTCGGTCACCAGCGCCAGGGCGTCGGCACCTGCAGCTGCCGCATAAGGATCATCGAAAAACTCCAGTTGGTTCTGGTCACCAAAAAACGACCTGACCGCCCCCATGGCCTTGGGGTCATGGGCGCGGACACGAGCACCCGCCGTCAGCGCAGCCTCAATGAGATCAAGAGCCGGCGCCTCTCTAATATCGTCCGTATTGGGTTTGAAAGCCAGGCCCCAGACCGCCAGGGTAAAACCGCTGAGATCCTCCCCCGCATGACGCAGCAAGATCTCTCCCAACTTGCGGCGCTGGCGGTTGTTTACCGACTCCACCGCCTGCAGAATTTGAGCGTCATAACCGGCTTCGGTAGCCGTATGCGCCAGCGCGCGCACATCTTTTGGGAAACAGCTACCGCCATAGCCGGCGCCGGGATAAATGAAAGAGTAGCCAATACGGGGGTCCGAACCAATCCCTAGGCGAACCTTCTCAATATCAGCGCCTACCGCCTCCGCCACATTGGCCATTTCGTTCATGGCACTAATTCGGGTCGCCAGCATGGCGTTAGCGGCGTATTTGGTGAGCTCGGACGATCGCACGTCCATCACCAGAAGTTTTTCATGATTGCGGTTAAAGGGCGCATAAAGTTCCCGCAGCATGGCGGCCGACGCCTCGTTCTCAACGCCGATCACGATTCGGTCTGGCTTCATAAAATCACCCACCGCCACACCTTCTGCTAAAAACTCCGGGTTGGAGGCGACTGAGAAGTCCATGTTGACACCGCGTTCCGCCAAACGGGTTTCTATGACGCTGCGAACGCGGTCAGCAGTGCCCACAGGAACCGTTGATTTGGTTACCACCAGCAGCGAGTGCTGCATGGCATCACCGACAGCCGCCGCCACCGCCAAAACATGACTCAGGTCTGCGGAGCCGTCTTCATCTGACGGCGTACCCACCGCGATCATTAAGATCTCGGCATCCAGAACAGCCTGTTCCATGGAGGTTGTGAACTGCAGCCGCTCCTCCTTCTGATTGCGCTGAACCATTTCCGCAAGACCCGGCTCGTAAATGGGAATCACGCCTGCCCGCAGCTGCTTGACGCGTTCTGCATCTACATCCATGCAGGTAACCTGGTGTCCTACCTCGGCTAAGCCAGCGGCTGACACAAGGCCAACGTATCCACCACCAATAACTGATACTTTCATCGTCCTACTCGACTCCTAACATGGTCCTTTGCATCACGAAGCCGGCCACGCCGTAAAAGCACAGCCGGCCCCCTGTTACTCAATACCGAGTAGCTCGACCTCAAAGACCAGCGTGGCGTTGGGTGGAATGGGACCGCCGCCGGCCGCCCCGTAGCCCAGTTCCGGGTTGATATAGAACTCGTATTTGCTACCCACGGGCATGAGCTGCACACCCTCGGTCCAGCCGGGGATGACCTGGTTCAGACCGAAAGTCACCGGCTCACCACCCATGGAGCTATCAAACTCGGTGCCATCAATCAGCGTGCCACGGTAGTGCACGGTCACGCGGTCCGTGGCAGCTGGCATGGGGCCGGAACCCTGTTCCAGCACCTTGTATTGAAGACCTGAGTCCGTGGTCATGACCCCTTCCCGGCCTGCGTTCTCCGCAAGAAACGCATCACCGGCGGCTTTATTCGCCTCCGCCTTGGCCGCCTGCAGGGCCACCTGCTCTTCCTGCTGCTGTCGCACGTATTCGTTCAGGAAGGCACGCGCATCATCATCACTCATGGCCAGTTCCCCACCGGTGTACTTGGCTTTCAGGGCTGTCAGCAGCGTATCAATGTCCACATCGGTGCCCTGAGCCTGCAGAGATTGAGCGATGTTCATGCCAATGGCGTAACTCAATTTTTCTTTGTCGGTCTCCTGAGCCAGGGCCTGAGACCCACTCAATAACAGGGCGGAAGCGGCAACCAGCCGCACATGACGCAATGAGTTCATGCGGGTACTACTCCTTTATAAATGCAGGCGCGCATTGTCCTAGACCGCAGGCACAGTAGCAAGCCACGCGCCGATTTCAGGGGGCTTGCGCCCTGCGCGTTAGGGTGTTATAGTTTACTACAACACTAACAAACAACATCACCAGCACAGTCGTGCTGAAGAAGGAGGATGAGAAAAATGTCTGTGTTCCGGCGTCGCAAAAAAGTCCGCATCTCAGATCGCCTGGCGTTGCTGTGCGCACTGGTGCTGGTGCTCTCTGCAGCCTCGAGTTGGTTATCAGGCAGCGCGCGCACGGCAGAGGCACCGGCGACGGTGCAGGCGGAAGAGACCGAAGTCACTCCGGTCCACGCCAGCAGCAATCACAGCGGCCTGATTCTGTTCCGGGGTGGCTGAGCGGCATGATCAGCCAGTGGAATGACAGCCAGCCCATCTACTGGCAGTTGAAGGAGCGCACGGTTGCCATGATTCTCGATGGCACCCTGCGCGAGGGGGACGCGCTGCCCTCGGTACGCAACGTTGCCTCTGAATTTCAACTCAACCCCATTACCGTTTCCAAGGCCTATCAAACCCTGGTTGATGAGGGTCTGGTAGAGAAACGTCGGGGGCTGGGCATGTTTGTGAAAGAAGGCGCTGGCCAGCAACTCAAAGACAGCGAGCGCAAAAAGTTTATCGAGGAAGAATGGCCGGCCATGCTGGCCCGCATTGAACAGCTGGGACTGTCACTGACCACACTGATGGCAGATAAGAATGAACAGGAGGATGGGGAATGAGTATGGTGGTTGAGGCCCGGGGCCTGAGTAAACGCTATGGACGTTTTCAGGCCGTGCGCGATATTGATCTATCCATTCCGGCGGGACGTATTGTTGGACTGATTGGCCCCAACGGCGCTGGCAAAACATCAGCATTAAAAGCGATTCTGGGGCTGGCCACCTTTGATGGCGAACTCAGCGTGCTTGGCAAGAACCCCGCCCGCCAGCGCGCGGCGCTGATGGAAGATGTCTGCTTTATTGCCGACGTGGCCGTACTGCCCCGATGGATTCGCGTCCATGAACTCATTACGCTGACAGAAAAGCTCCATACGCGGTTCTCCCGCGAAAAATGCCTGCACTATCTGAGCCAGACCAAAATCCAGCAGGATCAGCGGGTCAAGCAGCTATCGAAAGGCATGGTGGTACAACTTCATCTGGCGCTGGTCATGGCCATTGATGCGAAGCTGCTGGTTCTGGATGAGCCCACCCTGGGACTCGACATCCTGTACCGCAAGACCTTCTACACCAACCTCCTCAATGACTACTTTGACGACCAACGAACCATCATCATTACCACCCACCAGGTGGAAGAGGTGGAACATATCCTGACGGACCTCATTTTTATTCAGGACGGTCGCATTGCGCTGGACTGCAGCATGGAGGCGGTGGAAGAACGCTACTGCGAGTTAATGGTGCGCGCCGACCAGGCCGAGGCCGCCCGGGCGCTGCATCCGCTTTTCGAGCGCGTGCTTATGGGTCGTCATATTTTTCTCTACGATCGTGCCGACCGGGAGCGCCTGGCCGCGCTCGGTGAACTGCATACGCCCAGTGTGGCCGACCTCTTTGTTGCCACCATGAGTCAGCAGGAGGGCGAGGCATGAACCGCTTGTTGGCACTGATACAGCGCGAATACTGGGAAAACCGCGGCGCTCTGCGCACCACTCCGCTGGTGATCGGTGGCCTCTACCTACTGGGCACGCTGATGAGCCTGGCCACCGCCATCTACTTCGATAACGAGCTGTTCACCATGCGCGAAGCGCTGTTTGGCCTGTCCCAGGTTCCAGAAGCCAGCCGCAGCAACATTATTTACAACATCAATCTGTTTGGCGGCTCTTTCCTGTTCACGCTGGTTCTGGGCTTTGTGGTGTTCTTCTATCTGCTGGGCGCCCTGTTTGACGACCGTAAAGACCGCTCCATCCTGTTCTGGAAATCCTTGCCGGCCTCTGATCTGCAAACACTGCTGTCCAAACTGCTCACAGCCATGGTGGTCGCCCCACTGATTTTCTGGGGCGTCTATGTGGTGACGCAGCTGCTCACAGGCTTGATAGCCGCTGGCCTGGTGGCCTACGCGGGTGAAAACCCCTGGACGTTGCTGATAAGCGCCAGCAGCCCCATCAAGGCCTGGCTACTGGTACTCGCTTCCTGGCTGTCGCAGGCAATCTGGGCCCTGCCCATTTACGGCTGGCTGCTGCTGGTATCCGCCTACGCCCCCCGCATACCGCTGCTGTTTGCGCTGCTCCCGCCGCTGGCCTTTGCCGTATTGCAGCTGTGGCTGGACTTTCTGCGCACCTTTACCTTGCAGGAAAATCTTTTTGGCTTGCTTGGGCGCTGGTTTGCCAACAGCCCCCTCATACTCACGGCGGACGACAGAAACGACCGCGTGGAAATCGCCCTGGGCATTCCCACCAATGCCCAGTTTGACCACAGCGTCACGCTCAGCAATATGCTGGATCGCCTGATCAGCATGGACATGCTCGCGGGCCTGGGGATCGCTGCCATCTTTCTGGCTGGTGCCCTGTGGCTGCGCCGGCGCGCGACGGAAAGCTGAAGCTACATCTGCCGTAGCTGCCGGGCCCTGGGCCCGGCGCTGCTCAGCGGAGTCTATTCGTTGATACCGCCGCGGGTAAGTGCCAGCGGATCCAGCAACTCGCGCAGTTTCTCTTCACTGAGATCCGTCCGGTCCAGGGCCACCTCAAGAATCGGGCGCCCTTCCTTATACGCCTGCTTGGCCGTCGCCGCACCGAGCTCATAGCCAATAACCGGATTCAGTGCCGTCACCAGAATCGGGTTGCGCTCCAGGGCCTCACTCACGCGGTCACTACGCACCTTGAACCCGGCAATGGCGGAATCGGCCAGGGCACGACTGATGGTGCTGAGAATATGCAGGCTTTGCAGCAGGTTATAGGCCACCATGGGCAGCATAACGTTGAGCTGGAAGTTTCCTGCCTGGCCGCCCACGGTAATGGCCGTGTCGTTGCCAATCACATGAGCGCAGGCCATGCAGGTCGCCTCGGGAATCACCGGATTCACCTTGCCCGGCATGATGGACGAACCGGGCTGCAGCGCGGGCAACTCGATATCCCCAATACCCGCCAGCGGGCCAGAGTTCATCAGGCGCAGATCATTGGCGATCTTCATCAGGCTGCAGGCATAGGTCTTAAGCTGGCCGGACAGTTCAACCGCCGCATCCTGGGAAGAAATACCCTCAAAGTAATCATCCGCTGCCACAAAGGGAAATCCCGTGGCCGCCGCCAGCGCTGAAGCCATGCGCGGCCCGAACTCCTCGTGCGCATTGATCCCCGTACCCACGGCTGTGCCACCCTGGGGCAAGCGCTGCATGCGCTGCAGGGCGGATTCAATGCGTTGCATACCGGAACTGACCTGACTGGACCAGGCGCCGAGTTCCTGACCAAAGGTTACCGGCATGGCATCCATGAGATGGGTGCGGCCGGTTTTCACGGTCTGATCCAGCTCCTGTGCCCGCTGGTCAATGGTAGCGCGCAAGTGCGCCATGGCCGGCAGCAGCGTCTCGCTGGCCACCAGGCAGGCACTAACCTGAATCGCCGTCGGGATCACATCGTTAGAACTCTGCCCCATATTCACATGGTCATTGGGGTGTACGTCCGGCCCGTCTCCCATGCTGGCCAGGCGTGCGATGACTTCGTTCGCATTCATGTTAGAACTGGTGCCCGATCCGGTCTGGAAAATGTCAATCGGGAAGTGTTCATCCACTTCCCCGCTCGCCACACGCTCAGCCGCGGCGCTGATGGCCTGCGCACGATCACTGTCCAGCAGACCCAGAGCCTCGTGCACGCTCGCCGCCGAGCCTTTGATTAAGCCGAGCGCGCGGATGAAGGGCCGGGGCACCGGCAGACCGCTGATGGGAAAATTGTTGACCGCGCGCTGGGTCTGCGCGCCCCAGTGGGCCCAGGCGGGTACCTGCAGCTCACCCATGCTGTCATGTTCCGTGCGTGTGCTTTGATCGTTGCTTGCGCTCATGCGAAAAGACTCCAGCCAATCGTGTTATCGGGTTTAGGTAAGCGTCTCGACATCGGGACGCCCAAATCGCGCCCGATTATACGCCTGAGCGCCGCTTGCAGGGAGTAGAAAAGCTGCCTTCGGGGCTGCTAGGCGTGCCGCTGGCGTGTATCATTGCGGCCCAAAGCATGATCGGCGCCAAAGTGCGCCTCCAGCCAGGCAGGACACACCATGGACCTCTCAGCTCTCACCGCCGTCAGCTCTGTAGACGGACGCTACGGCAGCAAAACCGACGCCCTACGCAGCATCTGCAGTGAATATGGCCTGATCTACTACCGGACCCTGGTCGAGGTACGCTGGTTTGAGGCGCTGGCAGCCTGTGAAGATTTCCCCCAGTTGCCTGCTCTGGACGCGGCGAGCACGGACTGGCTGCAGGGTCTGCTGGACGGTTTCGGTGAGCCGGAAGCCCAGCACGTGAAAGCCATTGAGGCGGTCACCAACCACGATGTGAAAGCCGTCGAGTATTTCCTCAAGGAACGCTTTGCAGATCAGCCGGCTTTGGCCGCCGGGTCGGAGTTCCTGCACTTTGCCTGTACCTCGGAGGACATCAATAACCTCGCCTATGCGCTCATGGTGCGCGAAGCTCGTGACCAGGCACTCATGCCCGCCATGCAAAGCCTGGATCGCATGCTAGCCGCGCTGGCGAGCGAACATGCGGCCCTGCCCATGCTATCGCGCACGCACGGGCAGACCGCATCGCCGACCACGCTGGGCAAGGAGATCGCCAATGTGCTGGCCCGGCTCCGCCGCCAGCAGCAGCAGCTCCAGGCCCAGACCATGCTGGGTAAAATCAATGGTGCCGTAGGCAATTTTAACGCCCATGTGAGCGCCTGCCCGCACATGGACTGGCCGGCCTTCTCCCGCGATTTTGTGGAGTCCCTGGGGCTGGACTGGAACGCCTACACCACGCAGATCGAACCGCACGACTGGATGGCTGAGTTCTTCCATACGCTGGGTCGCTATCAGACCATACTGATCGATCTGTGTCGCGACTGCTGGTCCTATATTTCCATTGGCTATTTCAAACAGAAAACCGTGGCAGGCGAGGTGGGCTCTTCCACCATGCCGCACAAGGTGAATCCCATTGACTTCGAAAATGCCGAGGGCAATCTGGGCGTCGCTAATGCGCTATTGGGACATCTGGCCGAAAAGCTGCCGGTCTCACGCTGGCAGCGCGATTTGACCGACTCCACCGTGCTGCGCACGATCGGCACGGGCCTGGGCCACAGCATGATTGCGCTGGCATCATTGCAAAAAGGCCTGGGCAAATTGGAAGCGGACCCGGCTCGCCTGGCGGAGGATCTCGATCAGGCCTGGGAAGTGCTGGCCGAACCGATCCAGACCGTGATGCGCCTGCACGGACTGGAAAACCCCTACGAGCAGCTCAAAGCGCTGACGCGCGGCAAGGCGATCACCATGAGCACGCTGCGCGAGTTCATCGTATCCCTCGATATTCCTGAGCAAGCCCGCGCCGATCTCATGGCCCTGACCCCGGGCGGCTATACCGGCCTCGCCGAACGACTGGCACGTAACCTGCCCAGCACATGAGCTCGCCCCTGGGCAGTATGGAGCCCGCCCGGTTCCTGGCCGAGTACTGGCAGCGCAAGCCCTGCCTGCTCCGCGCGACCAAGCTACAGACCGATTTCCCTCTTGACGGCAACGACCTCGCGGGCCTCGCCTGCGAGGACCTGACTGAGTCCCGGCTCATTTCCGGCCCGGATACAGCCGGCTTGTGGCACCTGGAGCACGGGCCCTTTAAGGAATCTCGCTTCGCAACGCTGGGGTCGGAGCAGTGGACGTTACTGGTACAGGACGTGGAAAAGCACTACGCGCCGCTCCAGTCCCTGCTGGCTCGCTTCAACTTCCTGCCCAGCTGGCGCCTGGATGATCTGATGATCAGCTTTGCAGCACCGGGGGGCTCCGTTGGTGCTCATGTAGATCAGTACGACGTATTTCTTTTACAGCTTGAAGGACGCCGCCGCTGGGATATTGCCGAGCAGTTTGACCCCCGACCTGACGCCGCACAGCCCATTGATATGCTGGCCAGCTTCCAGGCGCAAGACCGTTGGATATTGGAACCGGGCGATATGCTCTACCTGCCCCCCGGCGTGGCCCATCATGGAGTGGCCCTGGATCCGTGCCTGACCGCATCCATCGGCTTTCGCGCCCCCAGCGCGCTGGATCTGACACTGGCGCTGGGTGAGAGTTTGACCGAGCGTGATGACGAAGGCGGCCGCTACCGCGACCCCGCCCTACAGCCTCCTGTGGCCAGCGGCGAGGTTGACGCAGCTGCCCAGGAGCACTTTCGGCAGTTGCTGCTCAGCAAGCTCAATGATCCGGAACTGCTGGGAGACAGCATCGGCCGACTGCTAAGCCGCTTTCGCCAGGCCCACGAGCCCGCACCGCCGCCACAGCTACCCGCGCGGCCGGAACTGGAGCACGCCGTCAATTCCCATCAAGCCCTGTCGCTACACCCCTGGGCGCGTCCAAACTGGTACCGGCATGGCGCGGATGCACGGCTATACCTGGCGGGCCAAGCCCATGAATGCTCACCGGCACTGGCCGAATGGGTCTGCGCAGGGCTTGCGCGCGACGCCAGGCCAGCCTTAAACCGCAGGGATTGTGAGGTGCTGGTTGAGCTGCTGCAGCAGGGACAGTTGCTACTGGCAGCGGCCTGCTAGGAGCGTCCCACACCGTGCACGCGATGCTGTGATATATCACAGCTTAAAAACCTGTAAATCCTCGAATTTATCGCTATAATCGCCTAGCTATTTACTCGGGCCTACAGGCTCGGACCAGGGACCCCCTAACCTAGCCGGAACGCAAACTTGTGACTGATCTGCTGCAAGCTCTGTACCAAACGTCGCACTTAAACGGCGGTAACGCTGCCTTTATCGAAGCGCTGTATGAAGACTGGCTGGTCGCCCCAGACAGCGTACCTGCGCAGTGGCGCAAGCTGTTTGACGCCCTGCCCGACCGCCCGCAAGGCGAGCGCGGACATCTGGATATCCAGGAACATTTCCGCCTGCTGCAACCCGGTCAGGGGCTGAGCCTGGGAGGCGTCACGCCAGAGGGCCAGGATCTGAAGCAAGCCGGCGTCATGCGTCTTATCAATGCGTTTCGCGTGCGCGGTCATGAAAATGCCCGCATCAACCCCTTGGGCGTGCCGCACCATGAACCGGTTCCCGATCTTTCCATCGAGTACCACGACCTGACCGACGCCGATCTGGACCGGGAATTCAATACCGGTTGGCTGGTTGCGCCGGATCGTATGAAGTTACGAGACATCGTTGCGCTCTGCCGCCGCGTCTACACCGGCAGCATCGGCGTGGAGTTCATGCACATTGTCGACAGTGACAAGCGCCACTGGCTTGAGGAGCGGCTGGAGGGCTGCAGCGGCATACCTCAGGTAAGTGATCCGGAACGGCTGCGCATTCTCGAAATGCTCACTGCCGCGGAAGGTTTGGAAAAGTTCCTGCATACGCGTTACGTCGGACAGAAAAGGTTCTCGCTGGAAGGCGGGGATACGCTGATTTCCCTGCTCCATGAAACCATGCTGCATGCGGGTAGTAATGGCATGGAGGAAGTGGTGATCGGCATGGCCCATCGTGGCCGCTTGAATGTATTGGTCAACATCCTGGGCAAGGCGCCCGCGATGCTGTTCGATGAATTCGAAGGCAAGCATGACTACGACCCGCGTCGTTCCGGCGATGTGAAGTATCACCTGGGCTATGCCTCGGATATTCAGACGCCGGGTGGCCCGCTCCATATGGCCATGGCTTTTAACCCCTCGCACCTGGAAATCGTCAACCCGGTAGTGGTTGGCTCCGCCAAGGCGCGGCAGATACGTCGCGGGGATGACAGTCACGATCAGGTCATGCCCATCCTGATCCACGGCGACGCAGCCTTCGCGGGCCAGGGCGTGGTCATGGAGCTGTTCCAGATGTCTGAAGCCCGGGGTTTCGCCGTCGGCGGCACCTTGCACGTGGTGGTCAACAACCAGGTGGGCTTTACCACCAGCGATCCCCGCGATTCGCGCTCCACACTGTATTGCACAGCCATCGCCAAAATGGTGCACGCACCCATCTTCCACGTAAACGGGGACGATCCGGAGGCGGTACACCACGTCATGAAGATCGCCTGCGACTTCCGCGCCCGCTTCAAGCGCGACGTGGTCATCGATCTGGTCTGCTATCGTCGCCACGGCCATAACGAAGCTGACGAGCCGGCAGCCACCCAGCCGCTCATGTATAAAACCATCCGCGGCATGCAAACCACACGCGCCAAATACGCCGCCGCGCTGGAAGAGAAAGGGTTGATTGAAGCGGGCCACGCGCAACGCCTGATGGATGATTACCGCGCCAAGCTGGATCAGGGCGAACAGGTGGCCAACGTTGATGCCAAGCCCCGCAACAATAAGCATGCGGCCAACTGGCACGACTACGAGTCCATGGATGCCCTACCCCAGACGGCGACGGGCATCGACCGACAACATGCGGTTGCACTGGCGACGCAGCTGACCACACTACCTGACGGTTTCAAACTGCACCCACGGGTTCAGCGAATCGTAGACGACCGCAGAAAAATGGCGGCCGGTGAACTGCCCATGGACTGGGGCTTTGCCGAAACCCTGGCCTACGCCAGCCTGATTGATCAGGGTCACAGCCTGCGGCTGGTGGGCCAGGATTCAGGACGTGGCACGTTCTTCCACCGGCATGCGGTATTGCACAATCAGGAAGACGGGAGCACCTATCTACCGCTGGCGCACCTGAATCCGGAACTGGACGTCACCGTCATCGACTCCCTGCTCTCGGAGGAGGCGGTCATGGCCTTTGAATACGGCTACGCCACGGCGGCGCCGGAAACCCTGGTGATCTGGGAAGCGCAATTCGGCGACTTTGCCAACGGCGCCCAGGTGGTTATTGACCAGTTCCTGGCAGCCGGCGAAACCAAATGGGGGCGACTCTGCGGTCTGACCCTATTCCTGCCACACGGCTACGAGGGCCAGGGGCCGGAACACTCCAGCGCACGTCTGGAGCGCTTCCTGCAACTGTGCTCCTTCGGCAATATCCAGGTTTGCGTACCGTCCACACCGGCCCAGATTTTCCATATGCTGCGCCGCCAGATGACGCAACCCACGCGCAAGCCCCTGGTGGTCATGATGCCCAAGAGCCTGCTGCGTAACAAAGCCTCCACCTCGGACCTTGCGCTGGTTCAGGACGGCCATTTCCAGCTGGTCATCGATGACAAGAAAGTCACGCAGCCTGAGCAGGTTAAACGCGTGGTGCTGTGCTCCGGCAAGGTGTTCTATGACCTGGACGCGGCGCGCGACGAACACCAGCGCGACGACGTGGCCCTGATTCGCATCGAGCAGCTGCACCCATTCCCGGAACCGGAACTGCAAGAAATACTGGCTCGCTATGGCAAGGCCGAGGAAATTGCCTGGTGTCAGGAAGAGCCCAAGAACCAGGGTGCCTGGTATCAGATTCGCCACCATCTGCGCGAAAACGTACCCGCGCAGACGAAACTGTTTTACACCGGACGGCGACGTTCGCCGTCACCGGCTACCGGCTACTTTTCCGTGCATGTCACGGAACAGGAAAGCCTGGTGACAGATGCCCTGGGCCTTGGCCTGGGCCAGCCGGACTGAAGCATCGGGCACGCCCGTCACTCATAAAAACCAGCGTGATCAGAGGATCATCATGAGCACAGAAGTCAAAGTACCTGTATTGCCTGAATCCGTTGCCGACGCCACCGTGGCGGCCTGGCACAAGAAACCTGGGGACACGGTTCGCCGTGATGAAAACCTGGTGGACCTGGAAACCGACAAGGTGGTGCTGGAAGTACCCTCACCGGTGGACGGCGTACTGAAAGAAGTGGTTAGCGACAGTGGCGCGACCGTGACCAGCGACGAAATCCTCGGCATTATCGAGGAAGGCGAAGTGGCCCCGGCCGAGGCCCCGGCGGAAGCCGCTGCCACGCCCGCCGCCGAGCCCGCCGCGCCCGCACCGGCCGCAGATACCGCCAAACTCAGCCCGGCCACACGGCGGATCGTTGAGGAAGAAGGGGTGAACCCGGCCGAGGTACCAGCCACCGGTCGCGGGGGTCGCCTCACGAAAGGCGATGTGGTTAATCACCTGAAAGCCGGCGGCCCCGTAGGCCCGCGCGCAGAAGAGCGGGTCAAGATGACGCGCTTGCGCTCTACCATCGCCAAGCGCCTCAAGGATGCTCAGAACACGGCAGCCATTCTCACCAGCTTCCAGGAAGTGGACCTGCAGGCCGTGCAGGATCTGCGCGCCAAGTACAAAGAGACATTCCAGGCCACCCATGGCGTGAAGCTGGGGCTGATGTCCTTCTTCGTGAAAGCCGTATGCGATGCGCTGAACAAACACCCGGTCATTAACGCCTCGCTGGACGGCGATGAAATCGTTTACCACGGCTTTATGGATATCGGCATCGCCGTATCCACGGAACGCGGGCTCATGGTGCCGGTGCTGCGCAATGCCGAAAGCATGTCCCTGGCGCAGATTGAAGCGGCCATTCGTCAGTATGCGGTCGCAGCGCGCGACGGCACCATCGACCTGGATGACCTGCAGGGCGGCACCTTCTCGATCACGAACGGTGGCACCTTCGGCTCCATGCTCTCAACGCCGCTGTTGAATCCACCACAGAGCGCCATCCTCGGCATGCACAACATCAAGGAGCGCCCGGTAGTGGTGAACGGTGACATTGTGGTGCGGCCGATCATGTACCTGGCCCTGAGCTACGACCACCGCATCATTGATGGCAAAGACTCAGTGCAGTTCCTGGTGGCAGTGAAAGAAGCGTTGGAAGATCCGGCGCGACTGCTGCTGAACCTCTGAGCCCCCTGCGCAAGGAACCGACATGGCAGAACAATTCGACGTAGTAGTAATCGGCGGTGGCCCGGGCGGCTATGTGGCCGCCATTCGAGCCGCTCAACTGGGTCTGAAAACGGCCTGTGTGGAAAAATGGACCGGCAAGGACGGCAAGCAGGCGCTCGGTGGCACCTGCCTGAACGTGGGCTGCATTCCATCCAAAGCGCTGCTGGATTCCAGCAAGCACTTTCACCATGTACAGCATGATTACGCCAAGCACGGCATTAAAGCCGATGCGGTGGCCATGGACATTGGCACCATGCTGGGCCGTAAAGACGACATCGTTCAGAAACTGACCGGTGGTGTCGGCATGCTGTTCAAGGCCAATAAGGTGGCCTCCTACCACGGCACGGGCCGTCTGCTGGCAGACCGTCAGGTTGAGGTCACACCGGCCGACGGCAGTGACACGCTGACGCTGCAAGCCAAACACGTCATTCTGGCCTCCGGCTCCGTTCCCATTGCCATCCCGAACGTAACCTTCGATGGCGAATATATCGTGGATAACGAAGGCGCTCTGGACTTTGGCGAAGTGCCGGAAAAATTCGGCGTGATCGGCGCCGGCGTGATTGGCCTGGAACTGGGTTCGGTCTGGAATTGGCTGGGCAGTGACGTGACGCTGCTTGAAGCCATGCCGGACTTTCTCGCCGCGACCGACCCGGATATCCAAAAGCAGGCCGCACGCATCTTCAAGAAGCAGGGTCTGGACATCCGTCTCGGCACGCTGGTCAAGAGCGCTGAGGTCAAGGATGGCAAGGTGGAAGTCACCGTTGAGGACAAGAATGGCGAAAGCACCATGAGCTTTGACCGGCTGCTCGTTTCTGTGGGGCGGCGGGCCTACACGGAGGGGCTGCTGGCCGATGACTGTGGCGTCAAGCTGACTGAGCGCGGCCAGATCGAGGTCAACGAACAGTCACAGACCACCGCACCGGGCGTCTGGGCCATTGGTGACTGCGTACGGGGCCCCATGCTGGCGCACAAGGCCTCTGAAGAAGGCGTAGCCGTTGCCGAGCTGATCGCCGGCAAGCCCGCCCACATCCACTTCGACACCGTACCCTGGGTCATTTACACGGAGCCAGAAATTGCCTGGGTGGGCAAAACGGACACGGAATTGAAAGAAGCCGGCGTGGACTACCAGACCGGCACCTTCCCCTTCGCTGCCATCGGCCGCGCGCTGGCCAGTGGCAAGACCGACGGTATGGTCAAGATCATCAGCCATGCGGAAACCGATGAACTGCTGGGTGTGCATATCATCGGTGCCGCCGCCTCCGAACTGATCGCCGAATGCGTGGTGACCATGGAATTTCATGGCTCGGCGGAAGATCTGGCACGCATCGTTCACGCCCATCCGACCATGTCTGAGGCGGTGCATGAAGCGGCACTGCACCTGGACAAGCGAGCCATCCACCGGGCGAACTAACGCACTGCAAGCGAGCCCTGGCTCCCTGTGGGCCCGCGCCCAGTGCGCGGGCCCACAGTCCCTCTCAAGCTGGTACCATGCGGAGTTGTTAAAAGACCACATGAGCCGCACATGACCGCCCTACCCCAACGCTTCCAAGCCTTCAGAATTCACAACGACAGCGACGGCTATCGCGCCGGTCTTGAACAGGTCAGCCTGGATCAACTCAGTGCCGGAGACATTACGCTGCGCGCACGCTACTCCAGCGTTAACTACAAGGATGCCCTGGCGGGCACAGGCAAGGGCAAAATCGCAAGCGTTTTCCCCATCACCGGCGGCATTGATGTGGCCGGTGAGGTGGTTGAGTCCGACCACCATGACTTCAAACCGGGCGACCAATTGCTGGTAACCGGCTGCAAGCAATCACAGCAACGTGATGGCGGCTACAGTGAATATCTGCGCGTGGAAAGCGCCAGCGCCATCCCGATTCCCGAAGGCTTGAGCCTGCGCGAAGCCATGATTATCGGCACCGCGGGCTTTAGCGCCGCGCTCGGACTTTATCGCATGGAAGCCCTAGGCCAGCATCCTGACATGGGCCCCATCCTGGTCACCGGCGCCAGCGGCGGCGTGGGCAGCTTTGCCATCGATATCTTCACGCGCGCCGGCTATGAGGTGCACGCCCTGTCCGGCAAGGTAGAGGAATTTGATTATCTGGAAGAACTGGGCGCACGTCAGTGTATCTCGCGGCACGATCTGCACTGGGGACAAAAGCCGCTGGAGAAGGCGCGCTGGGCGGGCGCCTTTGACAACGTCGGCGGCGATACGCTGAGCGGTTTAACGCGGGTCATTAACTACTACGGCAACATTGCCAGCTGCGGTCTCGCCGGCGGTGTTGCTCTGCACAGTACGGTCATGCCATTCATCTTGCGCGGCGTGAGCGTGGTGGGTGTTTCCTCGGAAAATTGCCCTCGAGAAATGCGTGCTAAGCTATGGGCAAGGCTGGCATCAGACTGGAAGCCGCGTCGACTGGACAGGATCCTCGACAGGGAAATTGGCATGGCCGATTTGATGCCCACATTTAACGCCATGCTTAAGGGAAAAAGCTTTGGCCGGACCATTGTCAAACTGGACTGAGAAAGTTCTTCCAAATAACTGAAATACAGGATAAACTGATTCCGTCCCTGACAAAAACAACTAACGCACGCATGGCCAAAGTACTGATTGTCGATGACTCGCAGCTGTATCGGTTCAAACTGCGCAAACTGGTCGAAGCCAAGGGCCACGAAGCTCTGACGGCCAATAACGGGGAGGAGGCGCTGACCGTCGCTCGCCAGGCTCAGCCGGACATCATCCTGATGGACATCGTCATGCCCGGCATGAGCGGCTACGAAGCGAAACGCTCGCTGGCGCGCGACCCCGCCACCAACCACATCCCGGTCATCTTCGTCAGCTCACGAAGTGCAGAGTCTGACAAAGTTTGGGGCATGCGCCTAGGCGCCGCCGGCTACGTTACCAAGCCGGTAAATTCTGAACAGCTTGACTCTGCCATAGACGGCATCTTCGCTGCCTGATCCGAGGCACGCCCCCCTCTGCTACAGGCCATGACCGAAATGGCAGCATCTGTGCGTTTCACAATGCGCTGAGCACGCGCTTTTATACTGCGCGCCACAGAAAAACCAAACCACGTGCAGGAGCGGCATATGAGCATTACTACCGGCGACAAGATTCCCGACACCGTCATCACCACCATGAGCGATGCGGGACCGAACCCCATGCGGGCGAGCGACTTTTTCAAAGGGCGCCGTGTGGTCCTGTTCTCGGTTCCGGGGGCATTCACGCCCACCTGCTCCGCGCGCCATCTGCCAGGCTTCGTGGAACAGGCCGAGGCGCTCGCTGCAGCAGGCATCGATGCGATTGCCTGTACCGCGGTAAATGACATCTTCGTGCTGGACGCCTGGCGTAAAAGCGCCGGCGCAGACGCGATTGAGATGCTGGCCGACGGCAACGGGGAGTTTGCCAACGCCCTGGGCCTGGCGCTGGACGCCACAGGATTTGGCATGGGTCAGCGCGGACAACGCTTCGCGCTGGTGGCCGATGACGGGGTGGTAACGGACCTGTTTGTGGAAGACGGCGGGGAGTTTCGCGTTAGCAGTGCCGACTACGTGCTCGGCGCGCTGGCCAGGGACTAGCGCCAGACCCTTCTATGGGGCCCAGGGGCCGCACCCCAAAGCGCGCGGACGACTCAAACGTCGTCTGCGCCCTCGCCGCCTTCCGGGTCATCGCCATCGCCCTCGATACGGGCCAGACTCACCAACTTCTCCGTGTCGGCCAGACGAATCAACGTCACACCCTGAGTGTTACGGCCCAGCGTCGAGATTTCATCCGTGCGTGTGCGCACTAGCGTGCCGCCGTCTGAAATCAGCATGATGTCATTCTCATCACTGACCTGCAGTGCCGACACCAGTGCGCCGTTGCGTTCGGACGTCTGGATGCCAATCACACCCTGACCGCCGCGGCCCTGGGCGCTGTGCTCCTCCACACGGGTACGCTTGCCATAGCCCCGCTCCGTAGCCGTGAGAATGTCGCCGTCTTCGTCCAGTACCAGCATGGACACAACCTGCTCCTGATCTTTCAAGCGGATGCCGATTACCCCACGTGCCTGACGCCCCATGGAACGAACGTCGCCTTCTGCAAAGCGGATGCATTTGCCAGACGATGAGAACAGCATGATGTGACGCTCACCGTCCGTAATCTCAACGTTGACCAACTCGTCGTCTTCCGGCAGATCAATGGCCCAGATGCCATTCGCCCGCGGGCGGGAATAGTCCACCAGTGGTGTTTTCTTCACAATGCCCTGGCGCGTGGCAAAAAAGACAAAGTGGTTTTCCGAGTAGTCACGCACCGGCAAGACGGCGTTAACACGCTCATCTTTTTCCAGTGGCAGCAGGTTAACGATGGGCTTACCGCGCGAAATATGGCTGGCCTGCGGCAATTCATAGACTTTAAGCCAGTGAATTCGGCCACGGCTGGTAAAGCACAACATGGTGTCGTGGGTGCTGGCCACAAACAGCTGATCAACGAAATCCTCTTCTTTCATCTTGGTGGCTTTCTTGCCTTTGCCGCCACGTCGCTGGGCCTGGTAGCGATCCAGCCCCTGGGACTTCACGTAACCACCGTGAGAGATGGTCACCACCACATCCTCTTCCGTGATCAGGTCTTCCAGGCTCAGGTCCAGACGCTGCTCAAGGATCTCGGTCCGGCGCTCGTCGCCATACTGCTCATGAATCGCTTCCAGTTCCTCACGAATCACCTCCATAAGGCGCGCCGGATCCGACAGAATCCGCAGCAGCGCACGAACCGTCTCGAGAATGTCCTCGTATTCCTTGGTGAGCTTCTCCTGCTCCAGCCCGGTCAGGCGATGCAGACGCATGTTCAGGATTTCCTGTGCCTGCACCGGCGATAGCTGGTAACCATCTTGATGCAGCCCATACAGCGCATCCAGGTCTTCCGGCCGTGATACCTCGCCCCCGCCCTGCTCCAACATGGCGGCCACCAGACCGGCCTGCCAACGACGCGCCACCAGGGCCTCCCGGGCTTCCGCTGGCGTCGGTGAACTTTTGATCAGCTCGATCATCTCGTCCAGATTGGCCAGCGCAACGGTCAGCCCTTCCAGCACGTGGGCCCGATCACGGGCCTTACGCAGATCAAACAAGGTGCGACGGGTCACTACCTCGCGCCGATGGCCGATAAAGGCTTCCAGTACCTGTTTGATATTCAGCAGGCGCGGCTGGCCATTTACCAGCGCCACCATGTTGATGCCAAACACATTCTGCATGGCGGTCTGCTTAAACAGATTGTTCAGCACCACCTCGGGCACCTCACCGCGTCGCAGCTCGATCACCACCCGCATGCCGTCCTTATCCGACTCGTCACGCAGTTCCGTGATGCCCTCGATCTTCTTTTCCTTAACCAGTTCGGCAATCTTTTCCAGCAATCGTGCCTTGTTGACCTGGTAGGGAAGCTCCGTGCAGATAATGGATTCCTTACCGTTGGACGGATCGGTTTCCACATGCGTGCGAGCCCGCAAGTAAATTCGGCCACGGCCGGTGTGATAGGCATCGTGAATACCCTGCGCACCGTTAATCAGACCTGCCGTGGGGAAATCAGGCCCTGGCAGGTGCTGCATAATGTCGTCGACGGACAGCTCGGGGTTTTCGATCAACGCAATGGTAGCGTCCACCACCTCATTCAGATTGTGCGGCGGGATATTGGTTGCCATGCCCACCGCAATACCCGCCGAGCCGTTTACCAGCAGATTCGGCACCCGGGTGGGCATCACCAGCGGCTCAGACTCGGTCTCATCGTAGTTGGGTCCGAAATCCACCGTCTCACGGTCAATATCGGCCAGGATTTCGTGCGCCAGGCGGGCCATGCGCACCTCTGTATAACGCATGGCAGCCGGGGCATCGCCGTCCACGGAGCCGAAGTTCCCCTGACCGTCTACCAACATGTAGCGCATGGCAAAAGGCTGGGCCATGCGCACGATCGTGTCATAGACCGCCGAGTCGCCATGTGGGTGATATTTACCGATCACATCACCGACCACTCGCGCGGATTTCTTGTAGGGCTTGTTCCAATCGTTGTGCAGTTCGCTCATGGCGTAGAGCACGCGCCGATGGACGGGTTTGAGACCATCGCGAACGTCCGGGAGTGCGCGCCCAACGATAACGCTCATGGCGTAATCAAGGTAGGACTGACGCATTTCGTCTTCGAGATTAACCTGCAGGATTTCCTTGGCGAGCTCTGCCATCAGAAGGACTTCTCCGATTGTTCTTTAAGCGGTTGTTTTTATTGTTTTTATTTCGGTCTTTTTTGGTTCAAAAAACAGCGGTTTTTTGCACCGATTCATCACTGCTTATTCTATCACAAGCAGGCTGCTGAGCGGGCCAGACCGGCCGCCCGCTTTTCACCGCGAAACAGGGCCGAATTTTACCCACAAGGGTTTCCCCAAAACCCCGCTGGCGGTATATCATGGCCGCCTTTGCCCTTACTGGAGTTCTACCATGCGCAGCTCTCTACGCCGCACGTTCCTGACCGCCCTGCTGTTGCTGATCAGCCTGCCCGCCCTGGGTCAGGAAAACGACAAGCCGCGCGTTCTGATCAAAACCAATATGGGTGACATCACGGTGGAACTGTCGCCCGGCACAGCACCCATCACTGTGGCCAACTTCCTGCAATACGTGGACGATGGCTTTTATGATGGCACGATCTTCCACCGCGTGATCAGCAACTTCATGATTCAGGGTGGCGGTTTCACCGCCGACGGCACGCAGAAGCCGACCCGGGCACCAATCAAGAACGAAGCCGACAATGGCGCACAAAACCTCCGCGGCACCATTGCCATGGCACGTACCAACGACCCGGATTCAGCGACCGCGCAGTTCTTTATCAACGTCACCACCAACATGCCCCTGAACCACACCAGCAAGGATGATGGACGCACCTGGGGCTACGCCGTGTTCGGCTATGTCGTCGATGGCATGCCGGTGGCAGATAAGATTCGATTCGTCAAAACGGGACGCGGTGATCGGCCAGTGGAACCGGTCATCATCGAGTCAATCACCCGTCTCTGATCGCGCCCCATGAGCACGCTGTTTATCTCCGATCTGCATTTGGACGATCGCCGTCCCGAGGCCACGCAGGCGTTTCTTGCCTTCCTGAAACGTGAGGCCATGCAGGCGGACGCCCTCTACATTCTGGGCGACCTGTTCGAGTTCTGGTTGGGTGATGATGCACCCACCCCAACGGGACAGGCGGTCGCGCCGGCCTTGCGCGCCGTTGCCGATCATGGTGTGCCGATTGCTTTTATCCACGGCAACCGTGACTTTCTTGTCGGTGCGCAGTATGCCCAGGCCGCCGGCATGCAGCTGCTGGACGAAGAGACCGTGGTCGATCTCTATGGCGCACCGACCCTACTGCTGCACGGCGATACGCTGTGCACAGACGATGTGGACTACCAGAAGACCCGCATCATGCTTCGTGACCCGGCCTTCCAGGCCGATTTTCTGGCCAAAACGCCGCAGGAACGCGTCGCCTTTGCTCTCAAGGCGCGCGAGATGAGCGCCGATCATAAGGCCGGGGTCAGCATGGACATCATGGATGTGAATGCAGAGGCCGTTGCCAAGGCCTTTGCACGACACGGCGTGCGGCACATGATTCATGGCCATACGCATCGGCCGGCGGTGCATGAGGCGGCAGGCTATCAGCGTGTGGTGCTGGGTGACTGGTATGACCAGGGCAGCGTGCTGAGCATCAGCGCCGCAGGCTTGCAGCTGGACGCCCTGCCCTGGGCGTAACCATGAACCGCTAGCGCACGCTTTAGACGACGCGACCCGCGCGCAAACTCAGCGGCCAAAGCACCGGCCGTTCTCGCTCCGGCTCACCCCACACGCCGGCCAGATCAGCGGCGAGCGCTACCAGCGGATCCTGTCCACAGGCCTGGCGATAGCGGCGCACGGAAGACCAGGTGTCGATGTAGGCCATATAGGCCGACAGGGTCATGGGCCACTGCAACGGAAAATCCGGCGTCACCAGTTCCGCAAAGGGGAAAGCCAAGTCCTGATAGCCCCGCTCCACATGCACACGCTCCGGCGGCCAATAGGGGCCAACGACCTGGTCATAAAATCTCTGCACCAGCGCATCAATCGCTGGGGTAACCACATTCAACTGGTAGGTCCAGGCCGCGAACAGGCCCTCGGGTCCCAACACCCGTTTGACCTGAGCATAAAAAGACGGCAAATCAAACCAGTGCAACGCCTGGCCCACGGTCACCAGATCCACGCTGCCATCGCTCAGGCTGCAAGCTTCAGCCGCCTCCACCCGAAATTCCACATTTTCCGGCCCTTCAGCCTCGGCCAGCTGCTGTGCACTGGCGTCAGTGGCCCGCACGCGCTCAAAATGCCCGGCCAGACCCCGCGCCACCTGGCCATTGCCTGCGCCCACATCCCAGGCCAGCTTGGCGCCAGGCGCCTGCGCTGCCAGCCAGGAAAACAGGGCATCGGGATAGCCTGGACGCGCACGGGCGTAGGCCTCAGCGTGTCCGGAGAAATGGTCCTTAAAGGCAGGCACCCTGACTCAGGCCCGTTCCAATGCCTGCTTTTCCTGCTCAGAGAAACCCGCCGCCATGCGCGCCGGCCAATTGAAAGGCCCCTTTACCGCGCCGTCAAAACGGGTCTCCAGCAGCTGCAGAAACGTGGCATCGGGATCAAGGCCTTGTTCAGCACAGCAGAAATGGAACCAACGCGTCCCAATCTCCACGTGGCGCACCTCTTCTGCCAAAATCACCTCGAGCGCGGCAACGGTACCCTCATCACCCGCTGCGCGTAATCGCTGAATCATGCCCGGGGTTACATCCAGCCCTCGCGCCTCGAGCACGCGCGGCACCAGGGCCATACGCTCAAGCACGCTATCAGCGGTTTTTACGGCCATATCCCAAAGTCCATTGTGGGCTGGAAAATCGCCGTAGGCATGCTGAAAATCAGCCAGCCTTGCGGTCAGCAAGCGAAAGTGGCGGGCTTCGTCGTAAGCCACGCTGAGCCAATCGCTGGCATAGCCCTCGGGCATGGCCCGAAAGCGCCAGGCCGCATCCAGGGCCAGATTGATCGCATTGAATTCGATATGGGCGATCGCATGCACCAGGGCAGCGCGCCCGGCAGCCGAACCCAGACGCCGCCGAGGCACCTGGTGTGCCGGGACCAATTGCGGCGCCTCGGGCCTGCCGGGTTGGCCGATGGGCGGCGGCGCCGATGCCGGCGCTGCCGCCAGGCCCTCAGCCTGCACATCCGCCCACAGCGCATCTACAGCCAAACATTTCGCTAGCGGATCTGCCAGCTCAAGGCATTCGGCAATACGTTCATAGGCAACAGACATGACCGAAGGTCCGAGGTGAAAGCGTCATTATAACGCCGCCCGTGATGACACCAGTGCGCGCCGGGCCTGCTTACACGGTCATGACGTATGCCTTATAAAAATTTAATAGGGATTTGGCATGCTGCCAGCATGAGCTCTCACCTCTCCTGGCCCATGCCCATGCGACGCAAGGCCCGTCTGCCCCTCCGCTTGGTGCTGCTGTCGCTGGCCGTGCACGCGCTTATCCTGTGGAAGCTGCCGCTGCACAGCGCCCAGGAGCTTGCCGCGACACCCGTGCTCTCACTGAGCTTGCAGGCCCCACTACCTTCCCAGCCTGCTACGCCAACGCGATCACCGGCAGTCGAAGCAGTCGCGACCGTCAAGCCCCGCAGCCCGGCCCCAGCTGCCCCAGCACCAACTGCGCCGACACCCGTTGCGCCGGTGCCTGGCAAGCCGCCTTCGAATCGCGTTGCCAAAGCGGACCCGGCGGGTGAGTCACCCGCTGCGCGGGAACGGTCAAGCATGCGCTTGCTGGACAACCTTCGCCGTGACCTTCGTGTCCATGCAGCCAAGCCCGCTTCGGAAGCTGAGCCATTGGGGCGCAGCACAAGGAATGCCGCCTATGAACAGTCCCAACGCGCCCTCATACCAGCGCGCACCAATTTGTTTGACGGCATGGCAGCACCGGCCGTGGCCACGGTGACCGATCGTTGGCTGAGACCGGATGGTACCCATGAGGTGGTGATGCAAGCACCCGACGGCCATAGCTATTGCGGTCGCCAGCCACCCGTGGATCCGATGCGTCCCTGGCTGCAAATGCCCATGCTTTGGCATCGCTGCGCCGGTGGCGGCCCGCGTAAAACAACCACTGGCACCGCAGAATAACGATTCTCGCCACCATCAGAGTCAGCGCATAGTTCTAAACACCTGTTTTAATGATAATTTCCTGTTGGCACGTTTGCTGCATGGTTATCACTGACACCAAAGACATCAGGAGCACACGCTATGGGACAGGGATCATGCGGCAACATACTGGCCGCCCTGGCCAGTTTTTTTATTCCCGGTCTGGGTCAGTTGCTGCAGGGGCGCTGGCTGCTGGCCGGCTTCATGTTTGTCAGCTGCGCCATCCTGTGGTTGATCTTGCTGGGCTGGATCATTCACGTCTGGTCCATCATTGATGCTGCGCTATACCGCGCACCTTACTACCGAAGGCGGCGTGATTACGCCTAGAGCAGGAGCCTCAGGGGGTTTTATACTGGGCCTTCCGAGGAGGAGGCCCCATGTCCGAGACGCCCGTAACGCTGCGCCCCGCAGCGCCTGAAGACGCCCCCCTGATACTGAGCTTTATCCGCGAACTGGCGGACTATGAGCAGTTATTGCATGAAGTGACCGCTGATCTGGAGGACATTCGCCGCACCCTGTTCGGCCCCCGACCAGAGGCCGAAGTGGTGATGGCAGAAATCAACGGCGAAGCGGTCGGCTTCGCGCTCTATCACGCCATGTATTCAACCTTTATCGCGCGCTCCGGCCTGTACCTGGAAGATCTGTATGTGCGACCGGCCTTTCGCGGCCGCGGCATCGGACGGGCTTTGCTGGTGCATCTGGCAAAGCTTGCGGTAGACGGCGGACACTGTCGCCTCGACTGGTCCTGCCTGCGCTGGAACGAGCCTTCGCTGGCCTTCTATCGCGCGCTGGGGGCGCAGGAGATGGAGGACTGGACCCGACTGCGGCTAACCGGCCCCGCGCTGGAGGCGTTAGCACGACAGGCCCATGCACCTGAGCAGCAGCAATAGCATCTGTTAGAATCGCTGCGCTTGCTATCTAAGGGGTCGAAATGTTTTACAAACCACTGCTTATCCCGCTATTGATTCAGGTCGCCCTGACCTTCGCCGTGCTGTTCACCATGTTCGCTCGTCGTGTCAGCGAATTTAAGCGCAAGCGAGTGCACCCGCAAAAAACCGCCACCCGTACCGATCAGCGTGCCGTGCTGACCGACTCAGCGACTGCGGCGGACAATTTTCAGAACCTGTTTGAGCTGCCGGTTCTGTTTTATACGGCCATCTTGCTGGCTCTAAACCTTTTACTGCAGGATCCGCTGCTGGTCGCGCTGGCCTGGACCTACGTGGCTACACGCCTAGCGCACAGCGTGGTCCATGTCACCTATAACGATGTCATGCATCGCTTTTACTGCTTTGCTTGCAGCGTGCTGGTCCTGCTCATGATCTGGGTGCGTCTGGGCTGGCTCATTTTGTTGCACTAGCGCTCAGCGCATGGCGGCGCTTCAGGCCTCCGCCTGCTCCGGCAGTAACCAGTCCACCGGTGCCTGCCCCTGCGCGCGCCAGTACTCATTGGCGCGGGAAAAATGTCCACAGCCAAAGAACCCACGATGTGCCGATAGCGGCGATGGGTGGGGTGCCCGCAGAACCAGATGCCGGTCAGCGTCGATGCGCGCGCCCTTTTTCTGCGCGTAGCTGCCCCAGAGCATGAAGACCAACCCATCTCGTTCGACCGCCAACCGTTCCACCACCGCATCCGTAAAGCGCTCCCAGCCCTGGCCCTGATGCGCACCAGCCTGCCCCGCCTCGACGGTCAGCACCGCGTTAAGAAGCAAGACACCCCGCTGTGCCCAGGCCTGCAGACAGCCATGGGCGGGCGAAGGTATGCCAAGATCTTCGCTCAGCTCACGGTAGATGTTGCGCAAGGAGGGGGGGATCGGCACACCCGCTGGCACGGAAAAACACAGACCGTGCGCCTGAGCTGGCCCGTGGTATGGGTCCTGTCCCAGGATCACGACCCTGACCTGCTCGAAAGGGGTGCTGTCGAGGGCGTTGAAAATCAAACGCCCCGGTGGAAAAATCCGAGCCCCAGCGCGTTTCCGCTGCCGTAAAAAGGCGCTCAGCTGCTGCATGTAGTGCGCCCTGAACTCTGCTTCCAGACGCTCTTTCCAGGATCGCTCCAACTCTAGCTTTTTCGGCTTGGGCATGGCTACCATGATCGCCTGTTTCAGGCTTGAATTTACCCTAAGAAGCCCAAAGTAGCAGAACATCGGCGTTATCAACAGGCGACCAGACGCATCGCCCCACCATCAGGATTTTCCATGTCAATTTCTACCGACGTTGTCATTATCGGAGCGGGCCCCTGCGGCCTGTTTCAGGTTTTTGAACTGGGCCTGCTTGATATCAAAGCCCACCTGGTTGATTCCCTGCCCCAGGTCGGTGGCCAGTGCACGGAGCTTTACCCGGACAAGCCCATCTACGATATTCCGGCGCTGCCCATCGTGGGCGCTCAGGAACTGGTAGACCGGCTTATGGAACAGATCAGTCCCTTCCATGCGCAGTTTCATCTGAATCAAACCGTCACGGAATTCAAGCGCAAGGAAGACGGACGTTTCCACCTGGTAACCTCCGCCGGCACCACCTTTGATACCGCCGCTATTGTGATTGCAGCCGGGCTCGGTGCTTTCCAGCCACGTCGCCTTAAAGCCGCGGGCGCGGCGGACTGGGAGGACCAGACCATTCACTATCGCATCAAGAACCCGGAACGGCTCGATGGCAAAGACATCATTATCCTTGGTGGTGGTGACTCAGCGCTGGATTGGGTGCTTGAGATGCATGCGCGCGTCAACTCCATGACGCTGGTCCACCGCCGTCCGGACTACCGCGCTGCGCCCGCGTCGGTCAGCAAGATGAAAGCCCTGGTGGAAGCCGGCAAGATGCGCGAGTTTCAAGGTACCGTGCGCGAAGTTCTGGCGGAAAACGGCCAGTTCACGGGCCTGCGCATCGTTGACGCGGAAGGCACCCAGCAAGACCTGGCTGCCGATGAAGCCTATGTGTTCTATGGTCTTTCGCCCAACCTCGGGCCCATCGCCGAGTGGGGCCTGGATATCGACAAGCGTCAACTGACCGTCGATACGGAAATGTTTCAGACCTCGGAGCCAGGCATCTACGCAGTGGGCGATATCAACAGCTACCCGGGCAAGAAGAAGCTGATTTTGAGTGGTTTTCATGAAGCTGCCTTGGCCGCTTTTGCCATCAAACATCAGCTGAATCCGGACAAAAAAGTGCATCTGCAGTACACCACTACCAGCCCCATCATGCATCAGCGGCTGGGCGTGGAGTGAGCACCAGCAACCGCTAGAAAAGCTGACAAGCCGTGGCGCAGGCTCCAGAATAGGCGCATGGCTGCAAGCGAACCACCGGCGCCGCCGCTAAGCGGCCCCATGACGCCCCTGCAATGGGGCGTTATTGCTCTGTGCTTCCTGCTAAACATGCTCGATGGCATGGACGTCTTGCTCATGTCCTACACGGCCCCGCTCATTATGCTCGAGTGGTCTGTGGATACGGCGCGCTTCGGCCTCGTATTCAGCGCGGCACTCACCGGTATGGCCCTGGGCGCTATCCTGCTGGCCCCGCTGGCAGACCGCTACGGGCGAAAGCGCATGGTCCTTGCTAGCACCTTGCTCATCGCCGTGGGCATGCTCATCACCGCCAGCACCCAAAGCCTGTGGCCATTGGCGGGCTGGCGATTTATTACCGGCCTGGGCGTCGGCAGCATGCTGGCCACACTGACCGCCGTCGCCGCGGAATTCAGTCCCGCGCGACAACGCAATCTACTGGTAGGCCTGGTGCTGTCCGGTTATCCGGTGGGCGCAACGCTGACGGGCTTGCTTGCTGCGCCGCTGCTGGAAACGCTGGGCTGGCCTTGGCTGTTTCTGGGGGGCGGCTGCCTATCGTTGCTGGCGCTGCCATTGATCGCCTGGATCCTGCCAGAATCCCGAGGCTTCTTGTTGGCGCGGCAGCCAAGCGGCGCACTGGAGCAACTCAATCGGCTGCATGTACGCCTGCGACTGGCGCCCCTGGACACGCTACCACCAGCCGCATCAACCAGCGCGAGCATTGGTCCGAAACGCCTGTTCCAGGGTGCACAGGGACGCAACACACCCTGGCTCTGGAGCAGTTTTTTTCTTTCTTTTTTGACCCTGTATTTTCTACTCAGCTGGGTACCCAAAATCGCCGTCAGCGCCGGCTTACCGCTCAGCCAGGCCGTGTACGCCGGTGCGCTGTTTAATCTCGGTGCCTTCTTTGGCATCCTGGTACTCGGACTCGGCTCCCAGCGCCTGGGACTCAAGCGCCTGATCGCCGGCTTCTTTACCCTGACCGTGATGGGTATGCTGCTACTCGGCGGGCTTAGCCTGCCTCTGCCCTTGCTGCTCTTGAATGTCTTTCTGCTCGGCTTTTTCATGCAAGGGGGATTTGTTGGTCTTTATGCCGCTGCAGCGCAGATCTATTCTCCCGACTCGCGCAGTACCGGCGTCGGCTGGGCGATCGGCGCCGGTCGCACCGGCGCCATTCTCGGGCCCTGGCTCGGAGGCCACATACTGGCCCTGGCCTGGCCACTTCTCGCCACCTTTGCGGTATTCGCGATACCCTGCCTGCTGGCAGTTTTTACCACCCTGCGCCTGCGTGCCGCACCTTTGGATAGGCCTCTCTCATGATCAGGAACCCTTGTCTTCGACTCCTCCTCTTTGCCGCCCTGCTCGCCATCCTGTTTACGCCAGCCCTGGGTCTGGCCAAGGAGCGCACAGCGCAGAGCCCTCTGGCGGAGCTGAGCGCAAGCGAGGTCGAACTGCGCATGCCAGGCCACCGCTCCATGCCACTGACCGTGCTGCACAGCGACGTCCATGCCAATGGTGACAGGAGCATCCAAGCCGTGAGCAAGGACGGTGGCTGGCAGCTGCAGGCCACCCTTGGAAGTGCCGGCAGTTTCGGCATGCTGCATGGTGAAGGCACTGACTGGTTACTCGGCACCGATCAGGACGGCTTCTGGGTACAGGCCATCCCCCGTAGCGGTGTGAGCATCAACAGCTGCGGCCTGACGGACGCGCACATCCACGCGCAGACACCTCAGCGGCATACGTCGCCAAGCCCAGAGCGCGCCGCGACGCGCACGATTATCGATGTGCTGCTGGTCTACAACCAGGCCATGCGCGAACGCTATCCGGGTCAGTTGCTGGACACGCGCTTCAACCATCTGATCGCCATCGGCAATCAGACCTTCGCAAATTCAGGCCTCGATCTGGCCATGCGACTGGTTGGCACAGACTTCTATGACTATCCCAATAACAACAGCAATTTCGACTTCCGCAACGATCTGTCCCAGGCGCTTACTAGCAACACCGTGCCATCTCTGCGGGGACTGGGCTTCCAGCGGGATCAGCTCGGTGCGGACCTGGTGATTGGCCTACGCCCGCATGACATTCTGACCCGTGGCAGCTGCGGCGTTGCCTTTTTTCCCGGCACTGATGCCTCTATCGGGGTCAATGTGGTCTCAGACGGCGTGAGCAGCTGGTCTTTCTGCCTCGATGACGTTCTCACCCATGAAGTGGGGCACAATCTGGGCGCCACCCATCAGCTGGGTGCGGGCGGTGGCGTGGTAGATCCCCGCGGCTCCGCTTTTGTGCAGCTGGGACGCTTTACCACGGTCATGGGCAGCTTTGGAACCGGGCGGGATGACCGCTTCCGAGGCCTCGCCATGTTTTCCAACCCGGACCTCAATTGTGGTGGGGAGCCCTGCGGTAACCGCCAAGATGGAGACAACCGGCGGGTCATGGAACGGTTTATGGGTGAGGTAGCGGCCTACCGAACCGCACGTGGCGGCCGACCGCTTCCGCCCACCTTCAGCCGCAGCGACAGCGATAGCGACGCAGACGGCGTCAATGACTGGGAAGACGCGCTGCCCTTCAACAGCGACGAGCAACAGGATACGGACCGGGATGGTACCGGCGATCGTGCTGATGCCTTTCCCAATGATCCGGCGGAACAGACCGACACGGATGAGGACGGCATCGGCAACACCCGTGACCAGGACGATGATAACGACGGCTTTTCAGATCGGGATGATGCCTTTCCCCTGGACGCAGCGGAATGGCTGGATACGGACCTCGACGGCTACGGAGACAACGGTGACCGCTTCCCTGAGGATGTGAACGAATGGCGCGACACGGACGGTGACGGACTAGGGGATCAGGCGGATCCGGACGCGGATGACGACGGTACGGCGGACCGCCCGGAAGGACTGAGCGACCTGCTGGTGGTCAGTACCGGTAACGGCCAGATTCTGCGCTTTGATGCCGCCAGTGGCCGCTTCCGGGGCGTTGAGGTTCCGGACTGGGATAGTCGTATCACCTTCCAAAGCGCGCTCGCCTATCGGCCCGCTGACCATACGTTGCTCTACACCGGTGACAGTGGTCTGCGTCGCCTGGACCTTCTGTCCCGGGAGTTGCTTGGCGAATGGATACCGCCCTTTGCCAATGGCGGCCCCAGCACACCCGTCCTTGGCACTGGCTTTCCCGTCGCCCTGGCGGCCAGCGGTGAACGCGTCGCGGTGGCCAGACTGGGCGACCCCAGCGTGGTCAGTTTCAGAGGACAGGCACAGGCCAGGCTCGATGCCAGCGTTGACTGGCAAATTGCTGCAGACGACGTAATCAGTGCCTTGAGCGAGGACGGCAGCGGCGGTCTCTACCTGCTCGGCCTGCAACGCAGCCTCTATCGCACCAGCGGTGCCGGCGTGGTGCAGCTCAGCGGGCCCAACACGTCCTGGATGCGCGATCCGCGCTATCTAATCCGGGATGGAGAGCGGCTTTTTATCAGCGACCAGGGTCGTAACGCCGTGTTCTCGGTGGCGGCAAACAGCGGTGAACTGCTGGGCGAACTGGCCGATCTTGCTGCGCTGGGCTATTCCGAGCCGGCCGGGCTTGCACTGGGCCCGGACAACAGCCTGCTGGTCGCGGCTGCACGGGAACATGCGGTGCTGGCGTTTGACCGTGACAGTGGGGCTTTTCTTGGCGAGCGCATTGCTCCTGGCCAGGGCGGGCTTCTGGCACCGGGAGCGCTGCTGAACGTACCGGCCTGGGGCGATCGTTTCCCGGCCGACGCGCAGCGTGTACTCACACCGAACGCTGGCCTCTGGTTCAACCCGGAACGCAGCGGCCGCGGCTTTGACCTGCAACGGGTAGGCGACCGCCTGGCGGTGCTCTGGTACGGCTATGACGACGATGGTTTACCCAGCTGGC
>JAOZKI010000112.1 GCA_029935455.1 Lysobacterales bacterium
GGCCGCTGGCCCGGCTGCAGCGTTTTGGCTTGCTGGGCCCCGATTTTCTGGCCGTCCATATGGTGCATCCGGATGCGGAGGATATGCAGCGCCTGGCAGATACGGGCACCCAGCTGGCTCACTGCCCCAAATCCAACCTTAAGCTGGCCAGCGGCATCTGTCCGCTGCCGCAGCTGCTGGCGGCGGGCTTGAATGTGGGGGTTGGCACGGATGGCGCGGCCAGCAATAACCGACTGGACCTGCTGGAGGAGGTGCGTACAGCCGCTCTGCTGGCCAAAGGCAGCTCCGGCGATGCCACCGCTGTGGATGCCTGGCAGGCGCTGGATATGGTCACTATTAATGGCGCCCGGGCCCTGGGCAAGGAGGCACAGCTGGGTTCACTCGAAGTCGGTAAAATAGCGGATATGGCTGCCCTTGAGCTGCAGGCAGCCGCGACGCAACCCCTGCATCAGTTGCATTCCCAGCTGATCTACAGTGCGTCTTCCAGCCAGTTCAGTGATGTTTGGGTCGCCGGCGAGCGCTTACTCAGCGACCGTCAGCCGACCCGTTTTCATGCCGATCAGCTGCTGGCTGAGGCGGCGCTTTGGCCAGCCCGTTTTCGCGGTGATGCGTCAGTAGGACCCAGTCTATGAGTGTTGAGCACGGTAATGTCGATCCACAGGAGCGGCGCAAGTTTGACCATTTGGCCGCCAGTTGGTGGGATCCGGAAGGGGAATCCCGCCCGTTGCATGAGATCAATCCTGCGCGTCTGCGGTTTGTACAGGAGCGCTGCAGCCTAAGTGATGCGCGCGCCATTGACGTGGGTTGCGGCGGCGGCATCCTCAGTGAGGCGCTGGCTGCCGCCGGGGCCCGGGTGACCGGTCTGGATATCGCCGAGCGGGCGCTGGCGGTTGCCCGTTTGCATCTGCACGAAAGCGAGTTGTCGGTAGATTATCAGTGCATGACGGCCGAGGCCTTCGCCGCCGCGTCACCGGGCCAGGCTGATCTCGTGACCTGCATGGAGCTGCTGGAACATGTGCCGGACCCTGCGGCGGTGGTGTCAGCCTGCGCCGGGATGCTGAAAGAAGGCGGCGATCTTTTTCTCAGTACCCTGAACCGGACGCCCGCTGCCTTTGCACTGGCCATCGTAGGTGCTGAACATGTTGCACGACTGGTGCCACGGGGTACGCACCGCTATGACCGTTTTATTCGGCCCTCGGAGCTGTCCGCCTGGCTGCGCGCAGCGGGTCTGGAGGTGTGCGAAATTACGGGTTTACACTACAACCCGATCAGCCGCTCGGCAGCGCTCGGTGGCTCCGTTGGCGTCAACTATCTGCTGCATGCCCGCAAGCCCGAACGCTCGGAGTTGCCTTAGCATGGGTCATCGGGCCGCGCTGTTTGACCTGGATGGCACCCTGCTGGACACGGCCCCGGATCTTGTGGGAGCCCTGAACGTGCTGCGCCGGGAGGAAGGGTTGGCGGAAGCGCCGGTGGCGGACTTTCGCGCCTACGTCTCGCAGGGTTCTTTGGGTTTGATTCGTGCCGGTTTGCCACCGGCCGATGCAGCGCAGGAGTCCCGCTGGCGCGAGCGCTTTCTGGATTGGTATGAGCGCAATATGCTGCGCGCCACGCAGCCCTTCCAGGGGGTCGAGGGTCTGCTTGAAGAACTGGACCGGCGTGCGATTCCCTGGGCCGTGGTAACCAACAAGCCGGAATTCCTTACCCTGCCGCTACTGACCCAGCTGGGTTGGAAAGGGCGCGCAGGCTGCGTGATCTGCGGTGACACGCTGACCACGGCGAAACCTCATCCCGCCCCGGTACTGTTGGCCTGTGAGCTGCTGGGCGTCGAGCCGGCGGCGGCCATCATGGTTGGTGATGATCCCCGCGACATGGAGGCGGCCGAGGCTGCGGGCACAACGCCGGTGCTCATGTCCTACGGCTATGGGGTCCAGGCGGCACTGGCGGCGGCATCGCCGCCGGCCCATGTGCTGGACCAGCCAGCAGAGATCCTGCGCTTGTTTGCGAACGCCTCATGACGCTGGCTCCTGCCGAGCGTGCTGCCTGTGGTGAGCTGGCGCTGGAAGAGGGTGCCGAGTTTGATCTTGCCTATCGCTTCTGGCCGGGCCCGGAACGGGACCGGCTGCTGGCCCTTGAGGCGCTCTTTCGATCCCTGCGTGACGTGCCCCTGACCGTCAGCGATCCGGCCGTTGGCGTGGCCAAAATCAGCTGGTGGCAACAGGAGCTAGCCAGTGTGCAGGAGAACGGGAGTCAACACCCCGTGGTTCGCGCTGTCACCATGACTGAAGCGCTGCCCGCTGCCAGCATGGGGAGTTTCCAGAGCTATCTTATGCAGCTATTGCTGGCGCTGGAGGACCATTCCTTGTCCAGCGTGGACATGCTTCGGGAGGTCCTGTTCCAGACCGCCGGCGAGGAGGCCGTTATCATGACCGGCTGCGCGCCGGGCGATGCAGCGCCTGGTTTACGCGCCGCGGCCGCCGCAGCCCGTTTGCTGGAGTTGATGCGGACCCTGGCGCGTCGCGCCACGGAGCATCGCTGGCTCCCGCTGGATCTCATGGCGCGCCACCGGCTGAGTCGGCAGGACGATTCCGATGCCGAGGCCCGGCAGGCCCTGGTGGTATCCCTGGCGGAACTGGCCCAGCAATGGCGCCAGGCGGAACCACTCATGGCCGGCAGCAATGCATCGCTGCGTTTTCTGTGTCTGCGTGACGCGGTGGTGGCGCGCCGGCTGGAGCTGGCACGGCGTCGACCGGCCCGGATGCTGGCGGGCGGTCTGCATACGCGTCCGGGTGATGTTCTGCGCTGTTGGTGGCGAGCCCGCGCCTTGCAAGAGGCAGAGGCCCGCTAGCGTCGCGGCGCTCCGTGGGTGCGGTTAGCGACGCCGGAGCCATAGCGCCCGTGGCGTAAATTCATGGCACCGCGCTCATTAGAAGATCAGCCAGGTGCGCGACCCGGGGCAGGGCCTATTCGTCATCACGAATGATATCCGGCCCCTTGCCGATGGTCTTTTCGTAGACGCCTTTCTCCAGCTTTCGATACTGGGTGAAGCCTTTATCACCGATGTTTTTCTCCGACAGGCTCGGTGCCGGCCGGGCCAGGGTAGGAGCGGTGATGACCCGCCGCACGGGGGCGCCGCATTCCGGGCACTGCGTGAGTCGCGCTGCGTCCAGCTTTTGCTGGCGCTCGAAGTAGTTCATGCAGTAGCGGCAATGATCCGGGCCGCTGGCTTTATAGGTGTAGATGGGCATGGCTTATTATTACCGATCACGGCGCCTTACGGGACAAATGGTGTAACGGCTAGGCAGATATGGGCAGGCTGGTTAAAATGCCGCCCCAACGGTAAAGAGCCATAGAACCATGAGTGCAAAACCGCTTCCAATCTTGTTGACCGGCGCCAACGGCGGGCTGGGCAGTGCGCTTGCGCGGGTCCTGGCTGCGCGTGGCGTGCAGTTAATTCTGGTGGATCGCCAGCGTCGCAAGCTGGAGCGTCTCTGTGATGAGATTGAGGCGCTGGGTGCGCCAGCACCGGCCTACTGTGACATGGACCTGGCCAATCTGGCCCCCGATGGGGCCTCAGAATTGATGGCGGGTTTTGAGCAGGCCTACGGGCCGCTCTATGGTCTGGTGCACGCGGCGGCCCGCTTCGGTGGCTTGCGCCCTTTGGAGCAAACACCCCCGGATCAGTGGCTGTTGGATATACAGGTCAATCTCAATGCCAGCTGGTTGCTGAGTGTTGCTGCCCTGCCGCAATTGAAGCGCGACCGGGGTGTGCTCGCCTTTATGCTGGATAGCGCGCCGGCGCAAGGCCAGGCCTATTGGGGTGGCTATGGGGTGAGTAAAGCTGCGCTGGCCAGCCTGGCGGCCATGTTTGCGGACGAACTGGAAGGCTCGGCCTGCCGTGTTATCAGTCTGGATCCGGGGCCCATGCGCACGGCGTTGCGTGCGGAGGCCTATCTGGCTGAAGACCCTGCCTTGCTGCCGGACCCGCTAACGGTTGCCGAGTCGCTGGCCACGCAATTGCTGCCCAGTGACTAATGGCTGCAGGCTGAGGCCCTCAGCCCCCAGCAGTTGTGCCTTGATGCGGGCTCCCCAGCGATACTGGCCCAGCTGGCCGTTGGCGCGAATCACCCGGTGACAGGGCAGCAGCCAGGATAGCGGGTTGGCGCCGACCGCCGAGCCAACGGCGCGGGCGGCGCCGGGAGCTTCCAGACGGGTGGCCAGTTGGCCGTAGCTGATGCGGGTGCCGGGGGCGATTTGACCCAGGGCCTGCCAAACCCGCAACTGAAACGGCGAACCATAGAGGCAGACGGGCAGGGGTTCCACGCACTTATGGGCAAACACAAGCGGGCGCCATCGCGCCGCCTCCTGCTCCTGCAACGGTACGGCTGGCCACTGGCTGCGGAGTTCGGCAAGCGCATGGTCCCTGCTCAAAGTGCCTTGAAATCCGAGAAACACCAGTTCCCGGCCGATCCAGGCAAGCAGCATGGGGCCCACAGGGCTTGCGCACCAGCCCCAGCTCACGGTGACTTCTGGGTGACCGGTCGCGATCCAGCGTGCTTGTATTGGCGGTGCCAGAGGCATGGGCATCGGGGTCTCCTGGGCCCTGCCTAAGGGCTGGGGGCTCGCATCGTCTGAGCCGCCACGGGTCACCGCAGATGTGCTTATGGGTTGACGCATCGGGCTATGATAGCGGAGCACGCCGGTCCCCAGCTTCTGACCGGTTGGCTTTTTGCCTGATCAGCCCCGGGAGGCGTTTATGTCTGACGATCTGTTCCTGAAAATCATTCGCCGTGAAATACCGGCGGATATTGTTTATGAGACCGAACATGTGCTGGCCTTTCGGGATATTCATCCACAGGCACCCTACCATGTATTGATTATTCCCAAGCAGCGCATCGCGACCATCAACGACATGCAGCCGGAAGACGAGCGCCTGGTGGGCAGGCTGTTTACCGCCGCTCGTGAACTGGCGGCAGAAGCGGGCTTTGCCGATGATGGCTATCGCGTGGTGATGAATTGCAACGGGGCAGGGGGGCAGACCGTGTTTCACGTTCATCTGCACCTGCTGGCCGGGCGACCATTGAGCTGGCCACCAGGCTGAACAAAACCCTCAATCCCTGGGACTGCTGTGCGCCGTTAACCTTTGGCGCGCGGACTGGCGCGGGGTGGCCGGCGTCGCCGGTTCATTTTTCCCGCTCCGGTAAAGCACCGAAAGCCAGGGCAGATGCCTCTGGCTGACAGCACATATTGATTCCGATCGAAGCTGGGTTTCCAGGCCTTCTGACGCTCAGCGGTTGGTGCCGGTGAGAAGGGCCCCCGCGCCAACGCGGGGGCAAGACTCGTTGGTTAAACCCTTGTGGATGTAACCGTCAGC
>JAOZKI010000113.1:0-3733 GCA_029935455.1 Lysobacterales bacterium
AAAAGCGGTGCTGGGGGCAGCCGCGCTGCTGTGCCGGCGCGCGGCGGCATGGCCCTTTGGTTCCTAGCGTGATGAAATCCCTGAGCCTCTTTTGAGAGTCAAAGGCAAACACCAGACCGCACTGGATGGATTGGGTTGCTGCAGTAAGATTCAGGCTGCGGAGAATGGCACAGCAAAAAACAGATCCGACGCCAACTTTTGCGCTATCGGTAAGCGGTCTTTAGACCCCACGGCCGTATGAAGTCGTGAAATTCATGGAAGGCCAGAGCCTTTATCAAACGTGGTTATTCACGCCCTGAGTGAGCGTCAGCGTGATGACTTGCGATCACTAGCTGACCATCTGCCATGCGATTCTCGCAATCTGCCAGGCCAGAAATGGCGGCACGGCATTGCGGCCTAGCGCCATTAGTGCGCGTAACCAAAGGCGATAACCGCCTTTGGTGTACGCTTTTTCAATGGTAAACGTGGCTTCCACGTTCACCGGTGCAAACAGCCTCTAGCGGCAAGTAAAGGTCATTTCAAGCTCGTAAGGCTGACCCATGGACTCAGCAGCAACTCCGCCACCCAGCGCTAAGGCAGCGCCTGCGTCGTCTACCTTGCCACCACCCAGACCCCACATGGCGCCTCCAGCATTTCGGAGCGCTTTTGCAACGTTGATGGTCGTTAGATATTGCTCTTCTGGCATGGTTCCAACGTACTCAATGGATTCATTGATCACGTAGGCTTTCTTGTCCTGTTCCGAGCAGAAGTGGTCAGACTGTCTGATGGCTTCTTCACCTGCGCCTTCCTTGGTATCAGAGGCCAATTTGACGTAGTGCTCGCCATTGTTGGCAGTTCTTACGTTGTCATGGTGAGCACATGCTCCCAGAACGGTGGCCAAAAGCATGGCGGTTACCGTGTTGATAAGTTTCATTTTTTAATACCTACCTGTCGTGGTTTGTTTCATTCGATAAAGAGCAAACCGGCTCGCACCCATCACCACACACGCAGCTGCGCGCGTCGCAATGAACCCACGAAAAATTCAAACCATTGAAAGTTAATACGTTTTGCTAAGCGTTGGATTATCTGGTCAGTACGCGGGCGAACGGCGCCGGCGCGTCGCGCGCATGCTACCACAAACCTGATGAGATGGGTGCAAAAAATACCCTGCTGAGAAGATCTTGGGTCAGTCTACCCATCCCGGGCGGGAATCAGTCGCCTGACCCCACCTGCCTGAATTCCGAGTAATCACCCTGTACCTCGAAGGTCAGGGTCAGATCCTGCTTGTCGCGGTTACGAAAAAACCAGCCGTGCTCCCCCGCAAAGGCAGCGGTGAAGGTGCCAGAGCGATCACTCACGCCCCGGCCTTTGTCGTAGCTTTCCGACTCGCCCTCGCGACCGTGCCCATGCAGGTCATAGTTGATCAAACCACCTTCCGCCTGCCAGCGGTAGCTGGCAACCGCGCCCGCGTCCATGATCAGCTTTGCCTCCACGTAGGCCCCCGGCGCCAGGGTAACGACAAAACGGTCCTGCGGCTCAGCGGGACCCGCTTCCAGCGCGACGGTGCCGTCCTCGCTAGTCTGGGCGTGCGCGCTGGCAAAGAAAAACCCCAGCGTTTGATCCAGCATGGATTGCTTCCGCGCGGTCTCGGCTCGCTCAGCATGCTGCTGCCGATCGGCTTCCGCTTCCTCCGCGAGCTGGGCCTTTATTTCGCCCATTTCTGCCAATCCCAATACGCGACCGATGCCCGTGGGGTCGATACCGTATTCCGCTGGCAGCACCATGGTCACCAGAATGACCAGGGCAGCAACCAAGGCGAGTAAGGTCGACCGCAAAAGGCGCCGGGCCGAAGGCAGTTCCTCACGATTCGGAATCTCGCTGTTGTACATGGTTAACTCCCGCTCAAGAAACGAAGTAACCGGTGAGCTGCATGCCCACCAGTACGAATCCGGCACACATGATAGCGACGTTTGCCGTATAGGCGTGCCTGAAAAAACTGTCCGTCCGTCGCCACCAGCCCATGGCGATAAGAATGCCCGTCAGCGCGAGCAGTTGCCCGATTTCTACACCCACATTGAAAGCCAGCAGGTTGGGCAGCAGTCCCTGGGGGGCGATATCGTAATCAATCACCTTCGACGCGAGCCCGAAGCCGTGGAAAAACCCGAACACCAGCGTGGCGAGTTTGGTGTTGGGCTGTACGCCAAACCAGACCCGGTAGGCGCCCAAATTATCCAGCGCCTTGTAGACGATGGAAAAGCCGATGACGGCATCAATCAGGTAGGCGTTAATCCCGAAGTCCAGCAACACGCCGGTCAGCATGGTGACGGAGTGACCGACCGCGAACAAGGTCACGTAAACAACAATGTCCTTCAGACGATAGAGGTAGAACACCACGGCCAGCAGGAACAGAATATGGTCATAGCCAGTGACCATATGCTTCGCGCCCAGATAGGCGAAGGGGATCAGATGCACCCCAAAGATTTCCTGAATATAGCCCTTGTCACCCTCCGCAATGGCATGGGCGTAAAGCTCCGCCGCTGGCAGCAGCAGCGCGGCCAGCAATAGCAAGGTCAGGGCAAAGCCACGTTTACTCATGTCGTTCCGAGCACTCCAGTAATTCCTGTGATGAGGCCCTCTGGCTAAAAAAGCCAGTGAGCGCCGAGCCCTTGGGCCTGGTAAGGGCTTGATCGGTGGCTTGACGGCCCCTGCCAGTTAACTCAGTCGCTGAGGCGGTCCAGATCGTCCTTTGCCGGTTCAAAATCGCCGTTCAACTGCACGCTTTTCTGCAACAGCTCAATGGCTTTGGAGCGGTCCCCTTTGTTTTCGTGAGCCAATGCCAGGCGCCAGTAGACCACACTGTCATCGGGTAAATTCATGGAGGACTCGATCTGCGGCAAGGCTTTCTGATACTGGGTCAAAAGATCGATCGCCGTGTCAGAATCCTGTTTCGCCACCACCCTCGCTTTGGCCCTCTGATACTGCGCCAGCAGGGGCCATCCCGCGTCCTCGTCAGCGGTGATGCGCAACAGATATTCATCCGCTTGCAAATAATCACCCTGGTCCATGGCGATCATGGCCAGTTGCATCAAGGCACCGGGACTGTTGGGTTTCAGTTGCAGCAATTGTTGCAAGGCTTCCGCCGCCATTGCGGTGTCTTCATTGACCGTTGCCAGCCGGGCTTCCATCTGCAGGCCACTGATGGCATCAATCTGTTTCAGCGCCTTGATTTTCTCGGCGGCCAATTCACGATCACCACCGGCGATTTCCGGCGCCATCATGTAGAAGCCAATCTCCTCGGTTCTGGCGGCAATGTTTTCCGGATCCAACTCAATGGCGGTGGCCAAAGCCTCTTGGTAGTCATCCAATATAAACATGGCCCTCATTTGGTTCACCTGCTGCATTTTCACGCGCATGGCGCTGGCCAACAGATAATGGGCTTTGGAGCTTTCGGGGTATTCCTCCACCAACTCCTCAGCCAGCTCCAGGGCTTGATCCCAATCATTGGCCTCAAGGTATTGCTTAATGGTGTCCTGTTGTTCGTCGGTCACGGCAAAGGACACCGTGCTGAAAGTGAGCAGTACCCAGAAAGTTATTCGTTTCATATGCGCCTTCTCGTTGCTGGCTGAGGGATAGGAGATCATAGGCCGATTTCATGGGACAGCAAACAGTTCTCTACGCATCATTGAAGTGCTAGCTACTTTGGCGCTGACAGCACCACTAACGATTCTCACGCTGGCGACCTTGAACCAAAACG
>JAOZKI010000113.1:3743-5352 GCA_029935455.1 Lysobacterales bacterium
CGGCCCGCGTTGACTCGAGTAAAAGATTAAAGCTTTCGTCTACTCAAATGGTTTGGAGAGCACAAAATCCTTACCACTGGCGTGGCAACCGGAACACAGTGCTAAACCGTTCTCGGCGGGCACTGGCACCTGTGACGGATCTTCCGTTGAGAGGAACTCAACCCAGAACCAACCTTTGCCACCGTCGCTGTCTTCGTCAGTTTTCTGCATCACGGCCCATCCAATCAGTTCTGATCCATCATCACTAAACATATCTTTGACAATCATGGATCCTTTGGGATGCGCATGGTCCCCCGCCTCCAGGGAGGACGCAACGGCGGCGGAGAAATATGCCCGCACCGGCTTGCCAAAATTTACGTGCGGTCCTATTGACGGGTGTTGTTCTGGTTCAGCCAAAGGAAACTCTTCCCTGTACTTCCCACTTTGAAGATAGGCAAATAGTTCTTCCACATCAGTCGAAACGGGAAGCGGCACGGCGGCTGCCTGCGTGACACCGGATCCGCCGGCACCCTCTCCCGCAGTGTTCGATGCTTCCTCTGCCCCGGCTTTAGCGCGAGAGTCGCTTATCATGGGCTCGCTGTCGCGCAGAACCGGGTAGAACTGAGTGAAGACGAAGTCGTTGCCTGCTGAAGCCTCATGACAGGCGTTACAGGACGCAGCGGGGAACTGATGAGCCGAGTCCGCCCATTTCTGCGGCTCCTCGCCAAAGTTGTAGTAAACCCAGCCGCCCGGATCGTCGAAACGTTCAGTGTCTTTGACCGTTAATTCAAAGCCCGAATATTCGCCGTTGAAGTAGCCGCGGCCAGAAACCGCCTGACAGGATCCATTTTCTTCGCTTGGATTGAAACAATCATCGCCCTCATAAAGGTGTGTACGCACCTTCACCAGCTGCGTGCCATTGGCAAACTCACCGGTGTCCTTGAAATGCTGAAAAGCGGTGGGCTCGATATAAACGCTGTGAAACTGCTGGAACGCCGCCTTGCCGCCATTCAGCGCATTGGGCGTCAAGGGCGAGCCCACAAACACCCAGGTCTCCCAGTCGATTGGTCGGACAACGGAGCCATCTTCGTTGAACTCAGGACCCTTCACCGAGTCCTTAGCATGGGCCGTAAGGCCTGTTCCAGCCACAAGGGCCACCATGAAAACTATTCTTATTTTGGATAACATAAACGCACCTCCCGAACGCGTTTCTAAATCACCCCGGCAATGCGCTAGGGCGAACCCGTCCTGATACTAGCCCATCAGCGCAATTAATTTTCAATAAAGTCAATATATTAGCCACGCATGCGGACAGGCCGACCGGTGCAGGCCTTACCCAATGCGACGCCCGCCACGATAGAAAGGGAAACGGTTGCTAGATTGAGTGGCGAGATCGACAAGCCACGGAGCGGACTTGAAATGAACCTGAAGCGATTTGTGAACAAGCTGCGACGTTTGAGCCAGGGACGGTGCGCAGGAAGGTTGAAACTATCTTCGCCTTCAACCACGGCCTTCTCTGGAGTCAACGGCGCTCGCTACTCCAGACTTGAACTGGAAGAATTACAAAAGATGCTGCAGCGTATTCGTGGGCGCCACTCCGGCTTCACCCCCGATTCTCGCGCGTGCGATC
>JAOZKI010000018.1 GCA_029935455.1 Lysobacterales bacterium
GGCGCCTCTTTGATTGCGGCCAACATCTCCGCCGAGCAGATCATCGGAATGTCCGGCTCCGCATGGGTACTGGGTATCGCCATTGGCGCCTATGAGTGGATGGCAGCGCTAACCCTGGTGGTGGTCGGAAAATGGCTCTTGCCGGTATTTCTGAAGCATCAGATCTACACCATGCCCCAGTTTCTGGAGCAACGCTATGACCATCGGGTACGCAACGTGATGGCCATCTTCTGGCTCGGCGTCTACGTGTTCGTCAACCTGACCTCGATTCTTTGGCTGGGAGCGCTGGCCGTCAATACGGTCACCGGCATTGATCTTGTGTGGGGCTTAATAGGTTTGGGTGCCTTTGCTACCGCCTATTCACTTTATGGCGGGCTAAAGGCGGTAGCGCTGACCGACATCATTCAGGTGGTATTACTGATCCTGGGCGGACTGCTTATTGCCTGGATTGCCTTAGATGAGGTTTCCGGTGGCGCCGGCGTTATGGCGGGCTTCCAGGTGCTGACCGAGCGTTTGCCAGAAAAGTTCGACCTGATCTTTACCCGCGATTCAGAGCACTACGCCAGCCTGCCCGGCATTTCTGTACTGGTCGGCGGGTTGTGGATTATGAACCTGAGCTACTGGGGTTTTAACCAGTACATTATCCAGCGTGCGCTGGCGGCGCGCTCCGTGCGCGAAGCCCAGAAAGGCATCATGTTTGCCGCCTATCTGAAGATGTTGATGCCCATCATTGTGGTTTTGCCCGGCATCGCCGCCATCGTGCTGGCACCGGAACTGGAGCTTCCAGACCGGGCCTATCCCACGGTCATGAAGCTTTTGCCAACCGGTATCCTGGGCCTTGTGTTTGCCGCTCTGTTGGCGGCCATCGTGTCCTCGCTGGCTTCCATGATGAACTCGATCGCAACCATCTTCACCATGGATATCTATCAGCGCCTGGGGCAAACGCAAAAATCCGAGCAACAACTGGTGCGTGTGGGACGGCTCGTGAGTCTGTCCGCCATGATTATCGCCATGCTGGTCGCACGCCCGCTGTTAGGACAGTTTGATCAGGCCTTCCAGTACATTCAGGAATTTACCGGGTTCTTTACGCCGGGCGTCTGCGCCCTGTTCCTGATGGGGATTTTCTGGAAAGCCACCACCGCTCGGGCCGCCCTGAGCATGGCGTTGGCCTCTGCGCTTCTGTCCCTGGGTTTAAAACTGTTCTGGCCCGCCCTGCCCTTTATCGACCGCGTTGGCCTGGTGTTTGTGCTGTGCGTGGCGATCGGCATGCTGGTCAGTCGTCTGGACAGCCAATCGGGCGTCCGGCAGGCCGTGGACATGGGCGCTGTAGATACGCACACCAGCAGGGGCTATAACAGCGCCGCACTGGGTATTCTGATTCTGCTCACAGCGCTCTACGCCAGCTGGTGGTAAGGCGGCCGCACGTGCCGATAGGCAGGCCGCATCATGGCGGTTCTTTTGGTTAGAATGCGCAGATGAATTCGACCTCTGAAAGCGCAGCAGAGAGCCTGCGCAAAGCCGCCAGCGCACTGCAAGCGAACCGCCCCTTGCGTGCTGAAGAAGCCTGCCGCGACTATCTGGATCTGCATCCGGGCAGCGCTGAGCATTTGCGTCTACTAGCGCACGCGCTGATTAAGCAGAACCGCCTGCCTGAAGCGCAGGAACAACTGGCCTTCGCGCTGCAACTCCGCCCCGACCAGGCCGAGCTGCAGGAAGATCTGGGCACGGTTTTAATGCTGCAACGACGACCGCAGGAAGCCGCGCAGGCGCTGCGTAAGGCCGTCGAGCTTGATCCGACCCGACCCGAAGCGCATAAGAAGCTCGGTCGGGTGCTGGTCGCGCTGGGTGAGGGGCAAGCCGCCGATCGGGAATTTGAAGAGTTTTTTGATCGTGACCCCGAGTCCGGCGCCGTTGCCATTGGTGCCGAGCATCTGCGCGCAGGACGCACGGAAGAAGGCATTAAAACGCTCACCCAGGCCTTGCGTGACGCGCCGCGAAACGTCGATGCCATGATGTTTCTGGCCATGGCCTATCGCAAACAGGAGACGCGACTGGATGATGCTGAAGCCTTGCTGCGTCGCGCGACTCAGGTAGCACCCGACCACGTGCCCGCCTGGCTCAATCTGGGCGGCATTCTAAGCGAACAGAACAAGCGCGAGGACGCGCTCGAGGCCTACCGTCAGGCGACCCGACTGGAACCCGGCCACGCGGGCGCCTGGGCGTTACTGGCCAGTTGCTACGCCTTTCTCAACCTGACCGAGCAGGCCAGCCAGGCTTTTGAGAAGTCCCTGCAACTGAAAGCCGACCACCCAAATACACAGATGGGTTATGGCCATGTACTGAAGACCCTGGGGGATCAGAAAGCGGCGCTGAAGGCCTATCGAGAGGCCATTCGGCTGCGGCCAAAGTTTGGCGAGGTCTACTGGTCCATGGCGAACCTCAAGATCTTTCGCTTCGAGGATGCGGAGGTGGACGCCATGCTGGAGCAGCTTGAAAAAGGGCAGCTCAGCGATAGCGAAGAGGTCCATTTCCGCTTCGCGCTCGGCAAGGCCTATGAAGACCGGAAAGACTATGCGCAAGCCTGGCACTTCTACGATACGGGCAACCAGAAACACCGGGAGACGGTCTATTTCGATCCCAATGAAAATGAAGCCCGGCAGGTCGCCATTCGAGAATTCTTCAGTGCCGACTTTTTTGCCGAGCATGGCGATGTGGGATTTGATGCCGATGATCTGATTCTTATCGTAGGCCTGCCCCGTACTGGCTCCACCCTGGTGGAGCAAATTCTTGCCAGCCATAGCCAGGTGGAAGGCACGGCGGAGCTGCCCACACTCGGGCGTCTTTCCAACAGCATCGGGCGCTATCGCACGGACGGCATCGGCTTTCCCCGGGCCGCCGGCGATCTGCGCAAGCGGGACTGGCGTCAAATCGGCCGCCAGTATATGGAACTCACGCGCGCGTTTCGTGAGACGGATCGACCCTACTTTACCGACAAGCTGCCCAATAACTTTGCCCTGGTTGGTTTTCTGCACACGATCCTGCCGAACGCCAAGATCATTAATACGCTGCGTCATCCACTGGATACGCTGCTGGGTAACTACAAGCAGCTCTACGGCCAGGGCCAGAACTTTACCTATGACACCTTTGACCTGGCCGAATATTACCGCCAGTACATGACCACCATGGATCACTGGCATGCGGTGCTGCCGGGGAAAGTGCTGGATGTGCGCTACGAAGACACGGTGCTGGATACGGAACAACAGGTGCGGCGCATACTGGCGCATTGCAATCTGCCGTTTGAAGACGCCTGCCTGCGGCCCTGGGAAACGGATCGCGCCGTGCGCACGGCCAGTTCAGAACAGGTGCGTCAGCCTATTTATACCGGCGCACTGGGCAAATGGCGACGCTATGAACCCCAGCTCAGTTTCTGGAAAGAATCACTTCATGATCTCCTGGAAGCACTACCGGAGCAGGTGCAAAACGCTGGTCTTGACTAACCGCACAAGGGGCCGCCCGAAGCACGACCGCTGGTCAGCAGCTTACCAGGGCCAAACGGCCAGGCCGTGTATGGCGTTGCGGATATCTGTGCTGATGCGCACGGACATGAGTTGACGGGACGCTTGCAGATCGTAGAGCGTTACCGTTGAAGGCGAGGAGCCACCGGCCACGACCCGCTCGGAAAGCACGCAGAGACCACGGGCAAAGCCCTGGCGCGCCAGGCGGCTGTCATCAACGCCCCGATGGGTCAATTCCGCGGGATCGTATTTGGGCACGGGCAAGGCGCGATCCTCGTCACCCTCGCCGCGACCACAATAGCGCAGCACATCGGACTGCGTATCGTTAAACAGCACGCCGTCCCGAAAGGGCTGCGCGTTGTGCGTGCCGGCCGGCAAGGTGGCCGCCATGCTCACCTCCTCACTGTTGAAATGCAGCAATCCACCGGATTTCAGCCCCGACATGTACAGCCCGCCCTCGCGGCAGGCCACGTTGTTCAGATGCAGCTTGTTTAACATCAGCGGGCCGGCTTCCTGCATCGGATCATAGACCGTGCCTTTAAAGCGGAAGCCCTGCATGTCGATGTGCAGGGCCCAGTGGAACTGCTCTCGCTCAAGATCGAAAGCAAGGATGCTGTCGTAGGCCGTGGAAGTCAGAAACAGGCTGCCCTGCCAGCAGGCGATCTCATGGCAATGTTTCAGATGGGGACAGCGCCAGGAACCGATAAGCTCAAAATCGGGCGTATAAGCGAACAACTCATCACTGGCTGCGATGTAGACACGCTCGCCGGCAAACGCGATACCGCGAAGCCCGCGATCCGCACCGCGCCCCTCCCAGTCGATATCCATGGTGTTCCAATCGATTTTCTGTTGCACCGTTTGCTGCTGCAGATCGATCAGATAAACACCGCCGTGACTTTGGCCCTGCTCACTGCCACGGACCACAGAGGTTGCTAATAGCTTGTTCATTCCGCCCTTTTGCTCAGCGAGCGCGCAAAAGAAAAGAGGCACGGCCGAAGCCGCGCCCCTTTTGCTCGTACCAGCGCTGGGATCAGTAGAAGCCCTTGCGCACGGACAGACCGTAGTGACGCGGCCGCGAGACCCATTCGATGATGCGGTAGTCCGGCACCCCGAAGAAGTCTGACGCATAGGCGTTGCTCTGACGGCCGTTCACAATCCGCTCGTCAGTGAGGTTGCGCACAAACGCGGTAATGGTCCAGTCGTTTGGCAAACTCAAACCCAACTGCAGATTGGTGGTATTCCAGTCCGGAATCAAACCGTCCGGATCACGACTGATGGCCGAGCCAGTGGAATCCCACCATTCGTCGCCGTAGGAATAATCCGCGTAAAGCCACAAGTCGCCGCCCATCACTTCCATGGGGAAGGTGTAGTCGGCCGATACCCACCAGGAAAGCTCCGGTGCATTCGGCAACGGGTCACCCGGACGGATCACATCGCCATTCAGGAACTCATAGAAGGATTTGGATTCGCCCTTCAGACTGGTGATGTTGCCCTGCAACTGCAGATTATCGGTGGCTTGCCAGACCACAGATGCCTCGACACCTTTGGTTTCCGTATCACCGCCATTAATGGTACCCCGCAGCCACCACTGGCCATCAACACCGCCTTCATTGAACTGGCGGTCTTTCCACTCCAGCAGGAAGAAGTTGATATTGAACACCAGGGAGTTATCAAACCAGCTGGTTTTGGCACCAATCTCGTAGTTGTCGAGAAAGTCGGGCTGATACTCGGGCGGGATCAAGCCGGTCCGGGCCGCACGCTCGGAGTTGTCGCCACCGAGGCGGAAACCCTGACTGAACAGCGCATAGGCCATGATGTCATCGTTAAAGAAGTACTGAGTGGACAGCTTGTAGACCGTATCGCTGTCCTTACTTACCGAACGAACCACCCCGCGGGATTCACCGCTATTGGGTGGCGGCAGACCCTCAGGGAACTGGTTCTGATCAAAGAAATCCTGCTTGAATTGGAACCAGCGCGCGCCACCGGTAACCCACCATTTCTCGGTCAGTTCGAAGGTCACCTCGCCGAAGAATGCCAACTGCTCATCGGTACGGTCCAGCCGGTTGGTGTAGCCAAACGTGGTCGGGGCCAACGGATAGGCCACATCATAACCCTGATAGTAGGCCTGGAAGTAGGCATAGGCGTTGGCTGTGGCCCAGGCCTGCGTGTTCATCAGATCCGGGTTGGTTGCACCATAGAGCCACTTGTCATTGATCTTCTCGTAGAAGGCACCGACCATCCAGCTGAAGCGGCTGTCCGTGTCAGAGGTCAGGCGCAGTTCCTGCGAGACCCGGTCTTGCGTTTGGTCGTTAAAGATCCAGCCGTAGGTGTATTCCGAGTTATACAGTCCATAGCCCAGATAGTTACCGAAGTAGCCGTCCTTGTACTGCTCGTACACCATGTTCTCAAATTCGTAGGTAATCTCGCGATCGAGATAGGTGGTGCTGCTGGTCAGGGTGGCAAAGCCCAGATCACCTTCGATTAGCAGCGACGCGTTCCACCATTCATCGTTGCGGTTTTCCTTGTGGAAGTAGGCATGCTGGTAATCAGGCAGGTTGGTATCGTCGCCCCAAGAGCCCTCGCTCTCGTTGCGCTCTGAGATAAGCGCCACGATGGCTTCCCAGTTGTCGTTCACATTCCACAGCAGGGATGCCCGGCCGCCAGAAAGCTGATACTCGTTGTAGTTGTCTTCCACCAGCGCCGCGTTATTACCGGCGGAGATGAAGCTCGGGTCGGGCTGCACAAAGGTCTCGCCGTAGACGTTGTCAATCCAGCCACCCTCATCTCGGGTATGACCGACCACGCGCAGCGCCAGCGTATCGTCGATGAGCGGGATGTTGATCCAGCCATTTAGCGCGTAGCTGCCGTCGCCGCCCTTGGTATCGAAATATTCACCATAAACCTCGCCATACATGGCGGAGGGGTCTGGCTTGTTTGTCACCACGCGCACGGTGCCGGCCAGGGATGATGAGCCGAACAGCGTACCCTGCGGCCCCGGCAGGGCCTCAATGCGCTCGATATCAACCATGGCGGGCCACAGCTGCTGCGAGTTGAAGGTCAGCGGCGTCTCATCGAAATAGATCGCGCTGGTGCTACCGGTGTAGTACTCGCCGGTACCCGTGGAGATGCCACGGAATTTGACCGAGTTTCGACCCGGCTGCGTAGTGATCAGCGACAGGCTGGGTATGGCGTTGGCCACGTCCGTAAAGCTGGTGAAAGCATTGCGGATGATATCGTCACTGGTGAAAGCCTGCAGACTCTGCGGCAAGTCCTGCATGGACGCTTCGCGGAGCGTGGCGGTCACGATCACTTCTTCCAGGACGCGATCCGCATCCGCCTGCTCCTGGTCCTGAGCGAGCGCGCCAGCGCCTGGTGCCATGGCGGCCGCAATGGCCGTACTCAATGTGGTTCTAGGAAACTTGCGATTGGTGCTCATTCAGCGATTCCCCGCGTTTGCGTTTTATCTCTCACTGGTCCTGCGTCCAGGCCAGCCTGTTTCAGTACATTGACCATAACCAGTGGTGGTTCGGGTCACTTCCTTCCTTGCAGGCACGGACACGCTTTCATCACGAGGCCTTCACCTGAATTTAACAACTTCAACTGGGCCGCACAACCCAATGGTTACCGATGTTGCGGCCCCAATCCGTCACTCTCCGCTCGCATCTTCGTCCGGCCACAGCCCAGCCCAGATTTCACGAATCATGGGCAGCACACTGATATTGCCACCCTCCTCATCGTAATAACCGGTCCAGACAGCCACCAGATCTTTGCGCGGATTAATCATCAGGCCCTGACCAGCCCAGCCGCCCTTCATAAAGTCATCGTTACTGTAGACCGCGTCCCACTGATAAACGTTGTGACGCAGATAATCAGGCCGAACATTGCCCCAGGCCGTGTTTTCCATGAGGCTGCCGCGGCCACCGTTAAGGATCATGTCCAGGTAGCGCGGGGAAATGATTTCCTGATCACTGACCACCGCGCGGCTCGGCGTAAAGAGAAGCCCGAAACGGCCCATATCCCGCACGGTACTCATAAGGCCACCACTGGTCAGCGGGATGCCGTAACGCCCCGCCCAGATCACCGCATCAGCCTCGGCACCAATATGACGCCAGACCTCGCGCGTCAGCACGTCCTGAAACGGCATGCCAGTCAGGGTCTCCACCAGCCAGCCGATGACAAACGTATCCACTCCGGAATAGTTGTAGCCGACACCGGGCTCGGCCCAGCGTTGTTCAGGACTGAGGGACGCAATGTAGTCGTAGGGATTGTCAGCGGAACCGGGCGGGCGATGCCCTTCGCCGATAGACGAAGAGTAGCGGTAATAACAACTGTCCCAACTCTCGTAGCTGTCTCCACAGTCAACGCCGGAGGCCATATCCAGCACGTCGCGAACGGGCACCCCTGCGTAGGCCGAGCCTTTGAGCTTGGGAATGTAATGATCGATGGGCAGACTCACATCCACTTCGCCACGATCTTCCAGTATGGCCAGCACGGTCGCCACATAGGCCTTGGTGACGGACCAGAACAGGGGTTTGTCGTGCGGCTGCTGGCGGGGATAGTTCTCATAGACGATCTTGCCCTGATGCAAAATCATGACCGCCATGGTGGTAGCCGCATCACTGGCCAGAAACTGATCAAAGGCCATGGGCCCGCTCGGCGTCTCCACTTCGAAGGCACCGATGGCCGCATTGGGTGCCAGCGCAAGCTCCCGCACCGGCCCATCGCGGTATACGGTGACCGTTGGCACAAACTTCTGCAGGTTCAGATTGTTCCAGCGCATGGACTCGCCATTGACGGTCCACCAAATATCGTCACTGGGCAGCTTTTCAAACTGGGCGCGCGTCTCTGCCACGCTGGTGGTCGGGGTGTAGTCCCTGTCAGCAAGCGCCCCGCCCCCCATAAAGATCAGGGTCAGGGCGGCGGCAAGGCGAGGTAAACGCGCGGCAGACATAGGCGGCTCCAGCAGGGTCAGCATCTCATTCTGGCCTAGCCCATGCAGCAGCGGGTTGAGTTTTTTAGAAGCAGCGGCAGGCTTGGAGCGCAATCGCCGGACGCGAGGCCACCGGTTTAGCCGGGCCGGCACCGGCTTGTGCCGGTGCCATGGCAGGCTTCAGGCACGCAGCGCATCCTGATACCAACTGAGGAATTCCCAGGTGAACGCCTCCATAAAGCTGAGCGGACCCGGCTCGTAGAAGCGCGAGTTCACCCCTTCCGCGTTGCGCTCGATGATGCGTTTGTCCGCCTCCGTGGTCACGTCCCAGAGCCAGACCAAACGATCATGGTCGTAATCTTTGCCCGCTTCCGCATCACCGCGTACCAGCCAGGTGATGTCGCAATCTGAACGGCCATGCGACAGCGGCTTGAAAGCGTATATCACCACATAATCGCAGTAGGCCAAGGCAAAGGTCACGGGGCCGACCTGAAAATCCGTGCAACCACCAAAGTAGTCCTTGATCGTTCCCATTAAGGGCGCTACCGGCTGACCGTCTTTACTTCCGGTCAGATGTCCACGCACCAGGGGATAGCGTTCATAGGTGTAGCAGGTTCCAAATCCAGGCGCGTCAGCATAGTTCTTATCCGCCTGCCGTTGCGACAAGCCACAGCTGACGGCTTGCTGGTGCACACGTTCGTAAGCCTCGGCATGCTTCTGGTCCGGATCCGCCAGCGCATGCCCACGGGAATATTCCGGATGCGCCGGCGCACAGTGGTAGCACTCGCAATAGTTTTCTACCGCCAGTTTCCAGTTGGCGGTCATGGGATAACTCTGACGATGGGCCACTTTGGCATTGCGCAGATCATAGGGCTCCAGACAAGCACCGAGATCATCAATGGTCGGCTGCAGGGAAGCCGCGTCGTCCGCAAAGTTGATGTAAATCATGCCGGCCAGCAGCTCGCATTGCACCTGGCGCAGACGAATCTCGGACTTGTCAAAGTCCTCATCCATGTGCGCCGCCGCCCGCAACTGGCCTTCCATGTCATAGGTCCAGCCGTGGTAGAGGCAAGTCAGACGCTTACTACGGCCCTTGTGCTCAAGGCACAGGCGTGAGCCCCGGTGACGACAAACATTCACCAGCGCATTCACTTTGTCCTCCGCAGCCCGGATGATGATGACCGACTCACCGTCCAACTCATAGAGGAACCAGTCACCGACGCGGGGAATCTCGCTGATATGGCCGGCATAGAGCCAACTGCGCATGAAGATTTTTTCCATCTCCAGGCGGTAAATCCCCTCGTCCGTGTAGAAACGCTGATCCATCGACCGCATGGTCGGCTGTGCAGCGATCAGCTGTTCAATCTCATGCTGCTCCATCGTGCTTCAAACTCCTATCACATCTCGTCCAGGCCACGCTTGGCCAGTTGTCGTGCAATGATCAGGCGCTGTAATTCGCTGGCGCCCTCCCAAATGCGGTCCACCCGCAGCTCCCGCGTAAAGCGCTCAGCGCAATTTTCTCGCATGTATCCACGCCCACCAAAAATCTGCACGGCCCGGTCCGCAATGCGCCCCGCCGCTTCCGAAGCATAGAGTTTGGCCAGCGAACAGCGCGTGTGCAGTGCTTTCACATCTTCCCCACGATCGTGGGCGGCTGCTGTTTCAAAGGTCATGAGGCGTGCCGCCCAGAGTTCGGTCACGCTGTCGGCCAGCATGGCTTGCACCAGCTGCTTGTCCATCAGTTTGCCGCCGTCCACAGCGCGTTCCTTGGCAAAGACCGTTGCCTCTTCGATCAGGCGTGCGGCGGCGCCACAGTTGCGCGCGGCAATCATCAGCCGTTCCCGTCGAAACCAGGCATGGGTGTAGCCCATACCACCGCCTTCACTGCCAACCAGGTTCTCCTCAGGCACAAACACGTCCTTGAACGCGATTTCCTGATGATGGTGATCAAAGGTGTGACTGAAGGGCGGCGTCCGCAACACCTCAATGCCCTCTGAATCACTGTCTACCAGCAGCAGCACGTCCTCACCGGCATGCGCGCCCTCGGTGAGCCGGGCCTGAACAAACAGGTAATCGGCCAGATTGGCGCTGGTGACAAACCACTTCTCGCCAGAGACACGGTAGCCGCCGGCCACGCGCTCGGCTGTGGACTCGATAACCACATCCGAGCCGGACTCGCGCTCCGTGATGGCGTAGCATTCTTTTCGCTCACCGCGCATGAGCGGCAGGATATAGCGCTGGAGCTGCTCCTCACTGCAGGCATCAAACATCCACTGATGCGGTTCTGAAAAACACCAGCAAAGCGCGTTGGTCACCCGGCCCAGCTGTTCCCACACGGCCACCTGATCAACATTTCGCAAGCCCAGGCCACCGTACTCTGGTGCCACATCCATGGCGCTGAAACCCAGCTTGATGGCCTCCGCCTTGTGCGCCTTGGCTACATGAGCAGGCAAACGGCCCTCGTTCATTTCCGCTTCCACCTCCCAGGGGATCAGGGTCTCTTCGGCAAAACGCCGGGCCGTACGGGACCACTCACGGGTGGTGGAATCCATGGGGATTTTCATGACGCAGCGCGAACCTCTTCGGCATTCTGAAAGTGTTTGGGAAATAGGTGTGACAGATAACTCATGGATACATGCAGCGCGTGCTTGCGACTCATGGCGCGCGGGCTCAACAACATGTCCAGCCACAAGCCCTCTGTCAGCGCCGCCAGACCCCGCGCTGCCGTGGGCGGATCGATGGTGCGGTAGCCGCCCTCCTGAACCAGCGTTTGGCACAGGCGAAGCAAGGCGCGGTCATAGCCCTGGTCGCGGGCGGCGCACAGCGTGCGGTAGGTCGGCCGGGCCCGGGACTCACCCCAGAAAGAAAACCACACGGCCAGCTTGTTGCGGTCACAGACGGACGGGTGGAAATCTACCCGCACCAGCGCCGCCAAACCTTCAGCAGGATTCGGGCCCGCTGCCTCAAGGGCCGCCTCCCAGCGATTTTGATACTCATCCACGACGCGTTCCAGCGTGCACAGCAGGAGCTTCTCTTTGGTCTCGAAGTGAAGATTAATAATGCCCTGACTCAAACCCGCTTCGCGCGCCACCGTGGCCATGGTGGTATCGGAAAGCCCGTGGCTGGCAATGGAACGTATTGTCGCCTCAATTAACTGGGAGCGACGCTCTTCCTTACTCGCGGTTCGGGAGACCGTAGATTTTTCTTTTACACTCATGGGCTTGCATGCTTAAGGCTAAAAATATCCACTGAATGATCGTTCATTCATATGGACATTATAGACACACTATGGGAGACTCCGCACCTGTTTTACAGGAATAAGAACACATGACCATGGCCGCCAAGCGCCGCTCATTAGCGCGCTCCAATGCGCATTTCGCCAAAGCTTCGCAGGCTCTGCCGCTGGGCGTTTCATCCAATTTTCGCTATTGGGGCGACGAGCACACGATCTACATCAAGCAGGGTCGCGGTGGACGCATCACCGACATTGATGACAACCGCTATGTGGACTACCGCATGGGTTATGGCCCCGGCATTCTCGGTTATGCGGACGAACGGGTCGATGCGGCCGCGCGCGATGGGATGCATGTTGGCGGCGTCTTCGCCCTGTCCACCGAGCGCGAGTACGAGGTCGCCCAGCGCATCAGCAAAATGGTGCCCGCGGCAGAGCTGGTGCGCTTTTCCAATTCCGGCACGGAGGCCGTGATGGCTGCCTTACGCCTTGCGCGTGCCTTTACCGGCAAGGACGGTCATATCATCGTGGAAGGTGGCTATCACGGCATTTTCGATTCGGTGCTCTGGTATGCGGACATTGAAGACTGGGCAGAAAGTGGCGGCACACCCTCGATTGAGGCGGAGAGCGCGGGCATCCCGGGCATGCTCAAGAAGCTGGCGCATTTCACACCCCTGAATGACGCCAACTATCTGGAAGACCTGCTTAAGAAACACCACAAAGATATTGGCGCCTTCTTAATTGAGCCCATGATGGGCAACTGCTGCTCCATTACGGCCACGCGCGAATATGTGCAGGCGGCCCGGGAACTCTGCGACCGCTACGGCGTGATTATGATCGTCGACGAAGTAAAAACCGGATTCCGCGTAGCCCGCGGTGGGGTGCAAGAACTTATGGGCTTCAAGGCAGATCTGTGCACTTTTGCCAAAGCCGTGGGCAATGGTTACCCCATCTCCGTGGTGGCCGGGCGTGCGGACATCATGCGCCAGGTGGGCAAAGGGGTGGTGCACGGCGGCACCTATACCTGCCATTCCGTGTCGCTGGCCGCTGCCGCGAAAACTCTGGAAATTCTCGACGAAACCGACGCGCTGGAGACGATCGCTGATTATGGAGCCCGCCTGCAGGCCGGCATGAGCGAGATTCTCAGTGCGCGTGATATTCCCCACAGCTTTGTGGGGCACCCCAGCATGGGCGGACTGTTTTTCAAGGAAACAGCCCCCAGCAACTATCGCGACTGGCTGGATTCGGACTACACTTTTTACGACACCATGGCGCCTGAACTGCATGAACTGGGCGTGCTTTGCGAACCCGATTCGCGCGAGCCATGGTTTGTCTGCGAAGCCCATGCCAAAGACGACAGTCTGGAGCACACGCTGCAGGCCTTTGCGACCGCCGTGGACCTCACGAGCGAAAAAATAAAGCGGCAGGCCAGCAACGGCTGAACCCGAACCGGAGAACGACTGTGAAGAAATATGACGCCATCGTGATCGGCGCTGGTCACAACGGCATCGCCAACGGCGCCTTTCTCGCCAAGGCAGGGCTCAACGTCCTGATGGTCGAGAAAAACGACTGGATCGGCGGTGCGACCGTCAGCCGAAATCTGCATGAGGACTGGATTTACTCCAACTGTTCCTACGTTTGCAGCTTGCTGCGTCCGGAAGTGTATCGCGCTCTGGATCTGGCCAAATATGGCCTTCAGGTCGTGCCCTATGGGGGTTCGGTCACCATTTCCCAGAACGGCGACTACTACGCCTCCTATGTGGATGGAGATGCGTCACGCCGGGAGATGATGCGCCACAGCCACCGTGACGCGGACGCGGAACACCGTTTCGAACGGGACATCATGCGCCAGTGTCGCTTTATCCGTCAGTTTCTGCTGCGCACCGCGCCAGACCCGGCCTCCTTCAAGCCCCGGGACCTGATGGAGCTGTTACACATCGGCCGCAAATTCTGGGATCTGGGCGAAGAAACCATCTACGACACCATGCGCTTCTACACCATGAGCATCGCCGAGTTCCTGGACGAGTACTTCGAAAGTGATCTTATAAAAGCCTCCCACGCAGGTAGCGGCATTATCGGCTCGGCCATGGGCGTCATGTCGCCCGGCACCGCCTACGTGCTGCTGCATCACGCCATGGGCGATGTGGACGGGACCGCTGGCGCCTGGGGCTTTGCCCGGGGCGGCATGGGAGCGATTGCCAAGGCCATGCACCTGTGCTTTGAAGACCACGGCGGTACCACCGTTTCCGGCTCCGGCGTAGAACAGATTCTGGTCAAGAACGGCAAGGTTACCGGCGTCGCGCTGGAAAATGGGGATGAATACGAGGCCGATATCGTGGTCTCCAATATGACCCTGCCACGCACCTTCCTGGAATGCATGGATCCCAAGGATCTGCGCCCGGAATTCCTGGAGAAATGCCGCAACTTCAAGATCCGCGGCTCCTCCGGCAAGATCAATGTGGCACTGGAAGGCGTGCCCCAGTTCACGGCGCTCAAGGGCAACACGGAGATCATGCGCTCCGATATGCATCTGATTGACTCCATCGAGCGCCTGGAACGGGCCTATGACGACTGGAAAGATGGCATCTGGTCCCGCGACCCCTACATCGACATGCTGATTCCATCGCTCACGGATCCGACCATGGCACCGCCGGGCAAACATTTTATGTCGCTGTTTATCCAGTATGTGCCGCCCAAGGTACGCGGCAAAGACTGGACCGATGAAGACCGTGACGCGTTTCGCGACACGGTCTTCAATCAAATCGAAGAATATGCCCCGGGCTTCAAGAATTTGGTGGCGCATGCGGAGGTCCGCACGCCGCGTGAACTGGAGAACGAAGTGGGGCTGACCGAAGGCAATATTTTCCAGGGCGAACTGACCATGGATCAACTGCTCTTCAACCGCCCCATCCCTGGCTATGCGCAATATCGCGGCCCGGTGAAGGGGCTGTGGATGTGCGGCTCTTCCAACCACCCTGGCGGCGGCGTAATGGCGGCCCCGGGCGCCAACGCGGCGCGTGAGATTTTGATGGATCTGAAGAAACCCAACACGGTACCGGAGGGCTGGGCTGATGACTAAGGCAGTGAAGAGCGCCCTGATAATCGGCGGCGGTCATAACGGCCTCGCCTGCGCCGCTTACCTGGCCCGGGCTGGCGTCCAGGTCACGGTGCTGGAAGCCGCTGAGCGCTTCGGCGGCGCGGCGGTAACACGAGAATTTGCACCGGGTTTTCAGATTTCCGCCGGCGCGCATTTGCTGTTCGCCCTGGACGAGAAAATCCGCAGTGAACTGCAGCTGGAACAGCACGGTCTGGAGATGGCAGCCACGGCGCTGGAAACCATTGGACTGGATGAAGACGGCGACTATGTGAGCATTGCCGGCGGCACCCTTAGCGGACCGGGCGCACTGGACGAAGACAAAACCGCCATGACGCGCTATCAGCGCCAGATGAACCGCTTCGCCGATGTTATCTGGGGCCTTAAGGATCAACTGCCACCCCGTATGGGCACCACCGCCAAGGATGACCTGCTCAGCCTGGGCAAACTGGGGCTGAAAATCCGCAGGCTCGGCACGGAAGATATGCGTGAGTTCCTGCGTATCACTGGCATTAATGTCTACGATATTTTGCAGGAGCGCTTCACCAGTGAGCACCTCAAGGGCGCGCTGAGCGTGGATGGTACGCTGGGCACGTTCCTGGGCACACGCTCCAATAACAGCGTGTTCTGCGCGCTCCACCGCTTTAATCGGGGCCGCGATTACGCGCTTCCCAAAGGCGGTATGGGCGCGGTCAGCGAAGCGCTGGCTGCCGCAGCCAAGGCCGCTGGCGCCACGCTGCGGACCAACGCGACGGTGGCCAGCATCACCATGGACTTCGATCGCGCCAGCGGCGTCACATTGAGTGATGGCGAAACGCTGGAAGCGGATGTGGTGATTTCCAACGCGGATCCAAAAACCACATTTTTCAAGCTGCTCGGCGCGCGCCATCTGGAAGCCGGCTTTGCCAATCGCGTGCACCATCTGCGCACTCGTGGCTGTGTGGCCAAGCTGCACCTGGCCCTCGACGGCCTGCCCGGCTTCACCGGTCTGGATGAGACCCAGCTGGGCAAACGGCTGCTGATCGCTGCCGACATGCAGTATGTGGAACATGCTTTCAACCATGCCAAATACGGCGAGTACGCGCAGGAACCGGTGCTGGAAATCACCGTACCCAGCGTCCATGACGCAACGCTGGCGCCGGCGGGTCAGCATGTACTGTCAGCCAATGTGGCCTGGGCACCTTACGACCTTAAGGGTGGCTGGACCGAGGTGGCCCGGGCGGACTTCCTGGAACGTTGCCTGAGCGTGCTGGAGCGCTATGCGCCGGGGCTGCGCGGGCAGATCCTGCACAGCGAACTGCTGACTCCGGTGGATATGGAACAGGAATTTGGCATGACGGGCGGCCATTGGCACCACGTGGAACTGGCCCTGGATGCCTTCCTCATGATGCGCCCGACCCCGGGTGCGGCGCAGTATGCAACACCGGTAAACGGACTCTACCTGTGTGGCGCCGGATCGCATCCGGGCGGCAACGTGACCGGCTGTGTGGGCCGCAATGCAGCCAAGGCTGTGCTGAAAGGACAAGGATAAGGATAAGGGTATGAAAACCTTCAATATCGACTCCCCCATGCACCACAAAACCAAGGTGTTTCCGAGTCCGTTTCATAGCCGTCAGGCCGAATGGAACGAGAATAAGGAATGGTCGCGCTGGTATGACTACCTGTCCGTACCGTCCTACACGGACGAGACCATGGAGTACTTTGCCGGACGCAATACCTGTGGCGTTTTCGACATCACGCCCATGACCAAACACCTGATCACCGGTCCCGATGCGCTGCCGTTTATGAACCGGCTGGTCACCCGCGATGTGAGTAAACTCAAACCCGGACGGGTGGGCTATTCGGTCTGGTGCGATGATCGTGGTCAGGTCATTGACGACGGCACGATCTTTCATCTGCAACAAGGCCAGTACCGCCTCTGCTCCCAGGAGCACCAGATTGACTGGCTCATGATCAATGCGCACGGCTTCGATGTCAGTATCGTCGAGGACACGCACGATGTGGCGGGGCTGGCACTGCAGGGCCCCACTTCCTGCGCCGTGTTGCGCAAGATGAATCTGCCGGGCATCGAAAACCTGACGCCCTTCGGCATGGCCAGCTTTGACTTCGAAGGCACGCAGCTGATGATTTCCCGCACCGGCTTCACCGGCGACCTCGGCTATGAGCTGTGGATTGACCCGGACCACGCAGAGGTGCTCTGGGACCGTCTGTTTGCCGCTGGCGAACTGCACGGCATACGACCCATGGGGTCTGATGCGCTGGAAATGTTGCGCATTGAAGCCGGCTTCATAATGGCCGGGGCGGACTTTGCACCAGCGCTGCACACGGTGCGCTCCAAAAATACACGCTCCCCCTTTGAACTGGGTCTGGACTGGCTGGTGGATTTCAAAAAACCGGTCTTCAACGGCCGCCAGGCGCTGCTGAAAGAGCAGCAGCAGGGCTCGCGTTATGCCTTGGTAAAACTGGATATCGAGGACAACAAGGCCGCTGAGCACTCCTATGTTTACGACACGCGGGAGCGCAATATCGGCTGGGTGACCTCCGCCATGTGGTCGCCCTCGGCGAAGAAGAACATCGCCCTGGCCACGGTGAAACGGCCCCATGGTAAGGTCGACGAGCGCATGCTGGTGGAAATCTACTACCAGCGTGAGTTGGCCTGGTCGCGAAAGATGGCCCAAGCCGTGGTGGTGGAGCAGCCCTTCTGGGATCCACCACGTCGCCGTCAAACGCCTCCGGCGGACTGGTAAGCCCCATGAATGGTCACCTGCAGGTTCCCCTGTGACACACCGGCTGGACCCCCTGCTGCGCCCGCGCTCTATCGCCGTCATTGGCGCCACGGAGCGGGCCGATGCCGTAGGCCGTCTGGCCATAGAGAATCTGCAGCATGGGGACTTCAGCGGACCCATCTATCCCATTAACCCCCAGCGCGACAAGGTACTGGGGCTATCCTGCTACCCCCATTTTTCAGCGCTACCAGAGCTGGCAGAGCACGCCATTTTTTGCGTTTCTGACGCGCGGGTTGAGACCGCACTGGAAGCGGCCATCGAACATGGTTGCAAGGCCATCACCATCATGTCTCAGCTACTGCTGGAGGGCGATCGTGAGCTGGCCCAACGCGTGGCCAAGCGTATTGAGGAAGCTGGCCTGCTGCTGTGCGGCCCCAACGGCATGGGCTTCTATAACGCCTATGACGGCGTATGGGTCAGTGGCTTTGATACGCGCAATAACCACCGTCGCGGTGGCAATGTCACCTTGATCACCCACTCCGGCGCCGGCATGTGCGGCATCGTCGACTGCGAGGAGCGCATCGACTTTAATCTGGCCGTCAGCGCCGGCCAGGAGATGAACGTGGGCATGGCCGACTACATGGACTTTGCCATGGAGCAGCATGACCCGGCCGTGATCGGTTTGTTCATGGAAACGGCGCGTGACCCACAGGCACTCAGCGCGGCCCTGGCCAAGGCCCAGCGTCGCAAGATTCCCGTGCTTGCGCTAAAGGTGGGGCGCACGGAACTGGCGGCGCGCATGGCCCAGTCGCATTCCGGCGCCATCGCCGGGGAAGACGCCGCCTACGCCGCCCTGTTCGACCGTTACGGGGTGCAGCGAGTGAAGGATATGGATGAATTAGCCACGGCGCTGATTCTTTTTGCACAGCCCCATCCCCTGGGCCCTGGCAGTCTGGTAACGCTGCATGACTCGGGCGGCGAGCGACAGCTACTGATCGATCTGGCCGATGAACTGGGTACGCCGCTGGCCAAATTAACCGATCGCAGCGAGCAGGCACTAGAGCGCTTGCTGGACCCGGGCCTGCCCGCCATTAACCCGCTGGATGGCTGGGGTACCGGCGGGGCCGATGCCGACCAGACCATGGCCGCATGCATGAGCGTACTACTGGCGGATCCAAACGCCGCCATTGGCGCCGTGGTGCATGATCGCGCACCCTACGGCGCCATCTATCCGGGCTACATTGAGTACATGCGCGCGGCCCATGCCGCCACCGGCAAGCCCATCTGTCTGGTGGCCAATCGCCAGGGCACGGGCAGCGACCCGCAAGTGCTGGCCGCCACCCGCGAAGGCTTCCCGGTGCTGGACGGCTTGCGACCTTTTTTGAGCGCCGTACGCGCACTGCTGGAATGGCGGGATTTTCAAGCCCGCCCTGCTGATCCGGCACCCATGCTGGAGCCGACTCAGATCGCGACGGCCCGCACCCGCCTGGCCGGTACAACAGGCCTGGATGAGTACGAATCGCTTCGGTGGCTGGGAGATATGGGGCTACCCTGCAGTCCGGGCATCATTGTTGAGACCGAAATGGAAGCCCTTCAGGCAGCGGCGGAATTTGACGGCCCCGTGGCACTCAAAACAGCCATGCCAGCACAGGCCCATAAAAGCGAGCAGCGTGGCGTACATCTTGCGCTGGGTGACGCCAGCGCTGTGTCCCATGCCTGGAACGATCTTAATCTACGCTTGGGGCCACGCGTGCTGGTCGCACCCATGGCCCCGGCCGGTGTCGAGATGGTGCTCGGCATGGTGCGGGACCCCCAGTTTGGGCCGCTGGTCATGCTCGGCTTCGGCGGCATTGGCATTGAGGCCATGAAAGATACGGTATTCGCCCTGCCCCCCTTTGGCGAGGCCACGGCCCTGCGCCTGCTGGATCGGCTCCAACAGCGACCGCTGCTGGACCTGGCCCGAGGCCAGAAACCACCTGACGTGGCAGCCTTCGCCCGCATGGCCGCCCAGTTTTCAGCGCTGGTTGCGGCGCTCGGCGACCAGCTCGCCGAAATCGATATGAACCCGGTGATTGTGCATGGAGATGGCTGTGTTGCCGTCGATGCACTGGTGCTCACGTCTGGCGAGCATGACACCACGAAAAGGAGAGAATCAACATGAGTTCTATGGCTTTCGATGACTACAGCAAAGATCAGTGGCATGCCGCCGCAACACGCTATGGCAGCCGTGTGGAAACCCGGCATTTCATCAACGGCGAACTGCGCGACAGCATCGATGGCGAACGCTTTGAAAGCGTGAACCCGGCCACGGGGGAAACACTTACCGCCATGGCAGCCGGCAATCACAAGGACATTGATCTGGCGGTAGCGGCTGCCCGCAAAACCTTCGAGTCCGGCGTGTGGTCCAAAATGGATCCACGCGCACGCATGAAGGTGCTGTACCGTTTTGCCGATCTGGTGGAAGCCAACACGGAGGAACTGGCGGTACTCGACAGCCTGGATATGGGCAAACCGATCAGCGATATGATCAGCGTGGATGTGCCCCTGGTGGCGGAAACGATTCGCTTTATGGCCGAGTGCATCGACAAGGTGGATGGCTCCGTAACCAATACCCAAGCCGACCAGCTGGGCCTGATTCTGCGCGAGCCGCTGGGTGTGGTCGGCGCCATTACGCCCTGGAACTATCCGCAGCTCATGGCTGCCTGGAAATTCGCGCCGGCTCTGGCCGCTGGCAATACGGTGGTGCTGAAGCCGGCGGAACAATCGCCCATGAGCGCCGTGCGTCTGGCCCAGTTGTTTATGGAAGCCGGTGGTCCTGCCGGCGCTTTCAATGTGGTGAATGGTCTGGGCGAGGCAGCTGGTAAGCCCCTGGCCCTGCATATGGACGTGCGCAAAATATCTTTTACCGGCTCCACGGCCGTGGGCAAGCTCATGATGCAGTACGCGGGCCAATCCAACCTCAAGCATGTGGGGCTGGAATGTGGTGGCAAGTCACCGCAAATCTTCCTGAGCGACCTGCCCGATATGGGCGCCGCCGTGGAGGCCGCCTACGGTGGTATCTACGAAAACATGGGCGAGGTCTGCAATGCCGGTTCGCGCCTGCTGGTGGAACGCAGCATCTACGACGAGTTTGTGGAACGCTTCGCCGCCGAGGGCCAGCATGCCTACGTGCCCGGGGACCCGCTGGATCCGGAGACCAGCATGGGGCCACTGGTAAGCAAGCAGGATCAGCAACGCGTGCTGGGCATGATTGAGGCTGGCAAGGCCGAGGGTGCACGTCTGGTCTTTGGCGGGGATGCGCCGGCCCATCTGGAGCCTGGCGCCTTCGTCAATCCCACCCTGTTTGCGGACGTTAATAACCAGATGGGCATCGCCCAGCAGGAAATCTTCGGGCCCGTGGCCAGCATGATTCCCTTTGACAGCATTGAAGAGGCCCTGAGTCTGGCCAATGACACCATCTATGGCCTCGCCGCCAGCGTCTGGACCAGTGATATCGATCGCGCCATCCGGCTCACGAAAGGAATCGAAGCGGGCATGGTTTATGTCAATGCCTATGATGCCGGCGATTTCACCCAGCCCTTCGGCGGCTACAAGCAATCGGGCAACACCCGCGATGCCTGCCTGGACAGCTACAAAAACTATACCCAGCAAAAAGCCTGCTGGATTCAACTGTCCGGACCTGCCTGAGGCGTGATTTGAACCCTGAGGGGAACAAGGAAAAGAAACCATGAATGACATTTCGCCCGAAAACGAACTTGAAGCTTTTCTAGAACAGCACCCGGACACGCGCTTTATGGACGTGTTCGCCGCCGATATCAATGGCGTGCTACGTGGCAAGCGAATTCAGCGCGACGACTTCAAAAAGCCATTCCGCAAAGGCTCCAACTTCTGTGCTGCCTCAACGGTCATGAACGTCCGTGGCGAATCGCCTGAAAGTGTTAAATACGGCGCCCATGACGGTGACCCGGATATCCGGAGCGTCGCCGTCCCCGGTTCCCTGGCGCCTGTACCCTGGGCCAGCGTCCCCACGGCCCAGTGCATGCTGGAGCTACAGGAATTTGATGGCACGCCGTATTTTCTCGATCCGAGGAATGTGCTGAAGCGCGCCATGCAGCCCCTGCTGGACCTGGGCCTACAGCCGGTACTGGCCACGGAGCTGGAATTCTATCTGGTGGAATACGATGGTGACACCTTTGTGCCGCGCATGCCCAAAATCCCGGGTTCTGACTGGGATCAACTGGGCGTCCAGTTCGCCAGCTTTGATGATCTGGACGATGTGGAACCCTTTCTCGTGGATCTGGATAAGTTCTGCCGTCAGCAACAGGTGCCAGCCGGCGCAGCGCTGGCGGAATATTCCCCGGGGCAGTTTGAAGTCAATCTGAATCACATCGCGGACCCGGTGGTGGCCTGCGACCATGCCCTGTTACTCAAGCGCGCGGTCAAAGCCGCAGCGAAAAAGAACGGGCTCACCGCCTCGTTTATGGCCAAGCCTTTCCAGGAACATGCGGGCTGCGGGCTGCATATTCACCTCAGCCTGCTGGATCAGGATGGCAACAACATTTTTGCCGGCAGCAGCACCGATGGCGACTGGTCCGACCGCCTGCGCCACGCCATTGGCGGCATGGCCGCAACCATGACCGAGTCCATGGCCGTATTCGCACCTAACGCCAACTCCTATCGTCGCTATGCCCCCGGTTTTTTCGTGCCCGCAACCCCGAGCTGGGGGCCCAACCATCGGGACCTGGCCCTGCGCATCCCGGTATCCCGAGCACAAAACCGGCGCGTGGAACACCGGGTGTCCGGCGCAGATGCCTGCCCCTACCTGGTGGTTGCTGCCATTCTTGCCGGCGTCCATCACGGGCTGACGCAACGCTGCGAACCGGAAGCCATGACGCCGGAGCGTGAGGATGTGGATTACCAGGTCAGTCTACCGGTGCGCTGGTCCCAGGCACTGGATGCCTTCGAGGCCGGTAGGATTCTGCCCGAATACTTTGGCCGGGAGTTTCACCAGGTCTATGGCCAGGCCAAGCGCGAGGAGTGCAACCTATTCCACGCAGAGATCACCGACCGTGATTACGAGTGGTACCTGCGGGCCGTCTAGGCAACGCCCGTGACCAAGCACTGCCCGCAGCTCACGCCTACGGAGGGGTGACCTGCGGGTCAGGCTTGGCTAAGATAAAGACCTTCCCGCCGTAGGCAACTACGTAACCCAGACATCGCATGACCCCACCACGCAAAATTCTTATCGTCGGCGGCGGCACCGCCGGCTGGATGGCCGCCCTGCATATGCAGCATCTCTGGGGCGACCGCGACATGGAAATCACCCTAATTGAATCGGCCCGCATTGGTACCGTCGGCGTCGGTGAAGGCACCACGCCGCTGATTAAGGAGTTCTTCGACCGGCTCGGCATTCCCGAGAGCGAGTGGATGCCCGAGTGCGCAGCCACCTATAAATGTGGCATTGCCTTCCCGGACTGGTCGACCGTTGAAGGGCATGAAACCTATTTCCATCCCTTTTTCTCGGAGCAGGACCGGGCCCACGTTAGTCATTTCTGGGACAACTGCAACCTGCGACGGGACGGCTTTGATATTCCCGCCCATCCGGACGACTATTTCGTCTCCACCGCCATGGTGCGGCAAAACCGCTGCCCTATAGCGCAGACGCCGGGCGTACCGAACGCGGTCTATGGCTATCACTTCGATGCCGCGCTCATGGGCCAGTATTTTCGCAAGAAAGCGATTGAGTTGGGTGTGCGCCACGTTGAGGACACGATCGAGCGCGTGCGACTGGGAGAGGACGGCCATATCGCTGCCGTGGAGACCGAACAGCACGGCGCCCTGGAGGCGGATTTCTTTGTGGACTGCACCGGCTTCCGGGGCCTGCTGATCCGCGAGGCCCTGGGCGAGGAAATGCGCTCCATGCGCGACTACATGTTTAACGACGGTGCCATTGCCATTCCCACGCCGCATGAGGAGGGCCAGGCGCTTTCCTCGGAAACCGTTTCCAAGGCCCTGAGCCACGGCTGGTGCTGGCATATCCCGCTGGTCACCCGTATGGGTAATGGCTACGTGTTCAGCACGGATTACATCAGCCATGATGAGGCAGAGGCAGAGTTTCGTGAGTACCTGGGCGAGCGCGCCGAAGGACGCGAGGCCCATCGCCTGTACTGGAAACCGGGACGCTTGGACAATCATTGGCAGAAAAACTGCCTGGCGGTGGGCCTGAGTCAGGGCTTTCTCGAGCCCCTCGAGGCACTCATGATTAATGTCATCCAGAGCACCATTGAGAGCTTTACGACCTGTTTTGAACAGGGCGATTTCACCCATCAACAGCAAGACAGGTTCAATCAGAACGTGAACCTCTTTATCGACGGCATCCGCGACTACCTGCAATTGCATTACAAGATCAATACGCGCAGCGATAGCCAGTACTGGATTGATACGCGGGAGAATCCGCACATGTCCGATCACCTGCGTACGATTCTGGAGGCCTGGGACAGCAACGCGGATTTTGACCGCGTTCTCTTCGACCATATCAATCAGCAGATTTACCCGCGCACCAGCTGGTATTGCATGCTGGCCGGCATGGGGCGCTTTCCCGAGGCCAACAAACACGCCATGCGGGTTCCCGTAAGACACCAGCAGCGCGCCGCTGCCGCCAGCCAACAGCAAGCCATGGACTTCTGGCCCCATCAGGAGTATCTGCAGCAGATTTACGCCGCCAAGGCCTGAGCACGCGCACAGCAGCAACAAAAACGCCCGGCGAACCGGGCGAGCTTTTTTTCTTTTTATTGATGTATTGCTTTTATTATGAGCGGCTCCCTCAGGGACCAGGCAAGCCTAGTCCGTCCGCCTTCTTATAGTTTGCAAGTAAAGCCCGCCGGCCAGCAGTAGCAGGAGCCCCGCAGCCCAAAAAGGGGCAGGTTGTACCAGGGACCAATCGTCGCTCCACGCCAGCGGCGCAAAGCCTGAAAAACTGAAAAAGAGCACGGGAAGGAAGCGCCGGCGGCCGGAAATAGTTGACGCTGATGGTCTCATGGGGCTGGGATCCTCTACTCATCAGGCACGCGCTCTCTTGTAAGAACTGCGTACGGACCCCCTCCGACTGGCGGGAATTGTGCAGGAAAGCAGTAGCACATGCAAACGCCGCGTTTTAAGCCCCGGTATCCTTCTGATTTCTCCAGCGTCGACGTCATGCAACGCGGCCTCTCTTCAGGCCCTCTGCTGATCCAGCCAGCAGGCCAGACCCTGAGCATTCAGCGCCACATCGTGAGCCAACAGCGCCTCGATGGTGGTCGCGTCCAGACCCACTTCCTGCGCCTGCGCTGCGCCAAGAAAACGCGCCATCATGGCCGCCGCCATGGCAGCCTCGCGATGTTCCCGCTGCGCACAGTCGCCGGCGATAGCGACCAGACCATCGATATGGGCATGCAAGTCACTGGCCAGACGCGCACTCGCCGCAATGCGTCCGAAGTGCGTGAGGTACATGCAGTCCGGCGATCTTGCCATCAGCAGTGCGATTGAAGCTTGTAGTGCAGGCGGATCAAACTGCACCGGCGTGGTGGTCGGCACGACAAAGGGACCCTGCGGACCATCAAATCCCCGATAGCACAGGCCAAAGGTGTCGCCGGTAAACCAGCCCCGCGTGCGCGCATCCCAGATGCAAAAATGATGGCGCGCGTGGCCGGGAGTATGTCGAAACTCTAAGGGACGGTCGCCCACCGACAGGCTGGCGCCATCTTCCATGGCCAGCACCCGCTGCGCAGGAACGGGTATCAGAGTCCCATAATCGCGATCAAAAACCGCATCGCCATAGACCTGGCGCACGCTGGCCTCAAGACGCTCAGGCGCCACCATGTGACGGGCGCCACGCGGATGCACGACCAGTTGGGCTCGTGGACACCGGGCCATCAATGCACCTGCGCCACCGGCATGATCCAAATGCACATGGGTCACGATAATGTAGCTGACCTGATCCAATGACCAACCCCGCGCCTGCAACAGGGCCTGAATGCGCGGCACACTGTGATTGGTGCCCGCTTCAATCACCGCCACCGAGCCCTGCCCCTCAAGCAGGTAGCAGGCGGCCATGGCCGGCCGGCCCAGACCGCTGTCCAGAGCGATCACGCCATCTCCGTAATCCCAGCACTGCGGCTCGGCATCCTGATGCAATGGTGTACTCCATCTTCGCAAGGGCTGCTGGCCCGCACAGGGGCAGTCTACGCCAGCGAGCAAGGCCTGCACAGCAGGCTGACAAGAAAAGCTCCAGCACCTATGCTGACCTTTTAGGGAGCACCCGTGCCATGCCCCGTTTACCCCGCCTTGCCCGCGCGCTGGCGCTGATTCTCCTGCTAGCCGGCAACGTGCAAGCGCGAGCGGACACGCTACCGGCGGCGACAATCGATGCGATTTTTGCCGCGCATAACAGCCCCCGGGAGCCGGGCTGTAGCCTCGGGATCTATCAGCACGACAAGCTGAGCTATGCACGTGGCTACGGCATGGCCAATCTGGAGTACAGCCTCCCCAACGGACCCGACACGGTCTTCCGCATCGCCTCGGTCTCCAAACAGTTTATGGCCACCGCCATCGCCCTGCTGGACGAGGCCGGACAGCTGTCTCTGGATGACACGCTGGATCAGTACTATCCAGCCATGGGTGATTACGCGCGGCAGATCACCCTGCGCCAGCTCGTCTACCACACCAGCGGTATCCGCGATTATCTGGAACTGGCGGATATGGCGGACTGGGGCGAGTGGTACACGGTGGATGAGGCCCTGGCGCTGATTCTCAGACAACAGACCACCAACTTTGTGCCGGGCGAAGAATCGATCTACTCCAATTCCGGCTATCTTCTGCTGGCCGATGTTCTGCAGCAAGTGACCGGCATGCAGCTGCATGACTGGGCGGAACACCACCTGTTTGCGCCGCTGGGCATGGCACACACCCTGTTTCAGGATGACCATTCACGACTCATCAGCAAGCGCGCCGACGGCTACCGGCGCGGCGAAGATGGTGCCTGGCATCGCGCCGTAACGCAGCTGGATATGGTCGGTGATGGCGGTATCTACACCACCGTGGAGGACCTGCTGCAGTGGCACAAGAATTTCACGGACAACCGGCTGGGGCAGGGCCGACAGACGTTGATCGAGCTACTGGAAACCTCTCATGAACTGCCGGACGGCACCAATATTCATTACGGCTTTGGACTGAGCGTGAACGAATTCATGGGCCAGCGCGTGGTGGAACACGGTGGCTCCTGGGTAGGCTACCGAGCGCACCTGCAGCGTTATCCGGAAGTGGGACTGGGCATCGCCGTGCTGTGCAACGCAGGCGATGCCAGCCCGGGCGCACTGGCCCGACAGGTAGCGCAGCTATTGCTACCGAACGCGCAGGAACCGGCGCCTGCGCCAGGGCCGGCCAACAGGCCTGAGACCCCAGACCTCAGCCGGCAGCAGATGGAGCGCTGGCTTGGTCGCTATTGGAATGAGCAGGACCTTGAGCTGGGTGAGATTGTGCTGGATGGAGAGACACTTGCTTACCAGGGCCCCTGGTCGAAGGTGCCGCTGGTGGCGTCTAGCCCCTCGCGATTTTACATGGACGCGCCGGGTTGGCAGCCCTACACGCTTTACTTTGAGGAAGACGCGGACGGAACGCCAACCTTGCGCATGGAGGCGCCCGGGGAAACCGCCATCCGCATGCAGCAGTTAGCCGCCTACGCGCCCAGCGCAAACACATTGCAGGAATTGGTCGGCGCCTACCACAGCGCGGAGCTTGCCCACGTTGCGCAGCTGCGCGCCACAGAAAATGAACTGCTGCTGATTCGCCGCGCCGGTGCGCGCTCACTGAGTCCTATCCGACCTGATCTGTATCAGCTGGACGGCACCATGACGCTGGCTTTCCAACGCGATGAAAAGGGACAGATCAATGGCATGCAGATGCATTCCGGGCGGGTACGGGGCATCCGCTACAAGCGCCGCTGAGTCAGCCACGCTAGACTCAAAGCACTATCATCCAAAAAAACGCTGGAGATCGCCGCCGTGTTCGCAACCCGTTTCCTGTCTTACTGCCCGCTACTGCTTCTGCTCAGCGCTGCTCAGAGCCTGCGCGCCGATACGGCGCAAGCGCATTGTGATATCTATCCCGCCGGCGAGGACCGGGCAAGCAGTGCCCTGGACTGCACCTTCTCCCAGCGACAAGGCTATATCACCCTTGTTCGCAGTGATGAGGTGGTGCACGAACTCAGCCCCACCGGCGAAGCGGTTGGAAACTTTCGTGACCAAAATGGGCGCACCGTCTATCGCCAAAGCGGCCTGGGCCGTGCGGGCCTGATCTTCCGTTTCCCGGACGAGTCAGTCTATGTCTATTGGGGCCCACGAGCGCAAGAGGACTCCGCCAGCCTGTTCAGCACCGAGGACTATGACGCAGTGACCCGGTTGCGCTGCACGGCAGCCAGCGAGGAAGCATACGGCCTGTGTCCGGCCGGTGTGCTGCGCATGGATCAGGGGCAGGCCTCCATCGTGGTACAGGAAGCCTCGGGCGAGCGCTACACCGTTAATTTCATGACCGACTACGTCAATGCCACGCGCGGTGACCTTCAGGCAGATCTGGAAAACGACGTTTGGATTCTGCGCTTCACCGACGGCGCCCGACTCGAAGTACCCGTCGCCGCCATCGACGGCGGCTAGGGCACCGCGCTGCTAGAAGTGGCAGATCACCTGCTCGCCTTGCAGATCAATCGCCACCTTGCCCAACTTGATCCAGTCGACCAGATGCTGCGCTTCCTCAGAGCTGAGACCCTCCATCTTGAGGTTGTCATCAGCGTGATCCTGAATTTTCGCGTTCCAGTGTTTGCCGTCGCTTGAAGTCAGCGTGACGCTGACCGCTCGATTCACTCGATTCATAAACCCCCCTTGGTTTTTTGATTGACGTTCCGTTCTGATTATAAGAGCAGCTGGGTAGCACTTGGCAAGCCCAGGCCGGCCTGAGGATTCCCAAAGACGCGCCGCCGCTGGCTGAGTATACTGGCGTCGCGACATGGACGGTGCGTTACTGGCGCACATGAGACCGAGCAAAAAGGCACAGGCACCCCGCATTATGGCCGACAATCTACTGGGCAAAAACACGACCTATCCGGAGCACTTTGCGCCCGAGGTCCTGTTCCCTATTCCACGCAGCAAGAGTCGGGAAGCGCTGGGCATAGCACATCCGCCGCCCTTTAGCGGGAGCGACCTGTGGAATGCCTATGAAATCTCCTGGTTACAACCCAACGGCCTGCCCCAGGTAGCCGTAGGCGAGCTTGTCTTTGATGCCCACAGCCCAAACCTGGTGGAGTCCAAGTCGCTGAAGTTGTTTCTCAATTCACTCAATAATGAGCGCTATGAGTCGCTCCATGCCGTTGAGGACTTGTTGGAAAAGACGCTGGGCGAAGTCAGCGGCAAGCCCGTATCCGTCTCCTTACGAACCCTTGACGATCCTGAGCTGACCACCGCCGCGACCCTGCCCGGACGATGTATCGATGGGCAAGACCTGTCCATCAGCAGCTACCTGATTGACGCCAGTTTGCTGCGGCTTAAGCGCCACTCCGCCCCCATGGTTGAAGAGACCTTGCACTCCCACTTGCTGCGCACCAACTGCCCAGTCACCAATCAACCCGACTGGGCCAGCGTCCTGATTCGTTATGCAGGCGCACCGATCGATGAGGCAGCGCTGCTGCGCTATCTGGTTTCCTTTCGCAACCACAGTGACTATCACGAGCAATGTGTGGAGCGCATTTATCATGATCTGCTCACCCAATGCCAACCGCAGCGCCTGACCGTGCAGGCGCTCTACACGCGTCGCGGCGGCCTGGATATCAACCCGTTTCGCAGTAACGATGTGCAAGAGCCCATTCGTACCCGGCTCTGGCGTCAATAGCGAGCAGCCAACGCGGCCATGCCCATCCATCTGATCCACTGCTCATATCATAAGTGTCTGACGGTCTATTTCAGCCGCGTCATGCATGCGCTCTTCAATCGCTGCCTGCGCTGGAGTGGCGGCTATGAACACTTCAACAGCGATGCACAGGCCTTCTATGCGGCCCTGGGCAAAAACCGCCTGAGCTCCGTAAACAACCATGCACTGGACCTGCAGCGGCTCGGTGATTTCCGCCTCACCCGTTTCATCCGTGACCCACGCGACTTGCTCGTTTCCGGCTACTTTTATCACCGTCGCGGCAGTGAACCCTGGTGCACCCTCGAAAACCCTCAGACCGCTGACTGGCAGCATGCAAATGGTCAGATCCCGTCCGGCCTGCGCCAGGCGGGCGGAAGTTTTGCTCACTACCTGCAGACCGTGGACAAGGAACAGGGATTGCTGGCCGAAATGGAATTTCGGAGCCCACACTTTGACGCCATGGAGACCTGGCCCGACCCGCAGGAGAACATTCTTCTGTTTCGCTATGAGGACATGCCGGGACGGGAAGTGGAAGTTTTTAGCGCGATTTTTGATCACTATGGATTGTCTCCGCTGGAGCAGCGTTTGGGGCGTTTTTTTGCCGATCGCTATTCCCTGGCCCGACGCCGCAAAAAGGACCGACACATTCGGAACCCCAGCAGCGGTCAATGGCGTCAGCACTTCACACCCCAGGTCACGGCCGCCTTCAATGAGCGATGGGGCCGTCTAATCCAACAATTGGGCTATCCGGAAAACTGATTTCATGGCCGCTATTTTGGTCGTCAGCAATGGACCCAGAGGCATGATCTACACCTGCCTCGAATTGTGTCGCCGGCTGCAAACAGCGGGGCACGAAGTGGTTTTTTATGGTCCGCAAGAACATCAGGCTCTGTGCCACAGCAACGGGCTTGCCTTCAGAGCACTGATACCTGACCAACGACAGAAGTGGCGCCAGCAAGACAGTCAGCTTGGCGCCTGGACCCGGTGGCGCAAACGCCAGCAAAGGCGGCTTGAATTGCTGGCCAGCACTCAGGTCGACTCGTTCCGGCAGGAACTGAAAGCACGGCAGCCAGACCTGGTCATGCTGGATGCGGAGATGCAGGAACATATCCTTGCGACGCTGGCCTCGGGGCAGCGCATGATGCTTCTTAATACCTTTGCTTCCATCTGGCGCCTGCCGCATAACCCCCCGCTACATTTGCCCATCCGCCCCGGGAAGGGCTGGCGAGGCAGTCCCTGTGGACAGCGATTGAGTTGGGCGGGCTATCGTCTGCACAAGCAGTGGCTGGGTGTGAGACAGTGGTTAACACGCATCGGCAGCGATCGCCGGAGCCTGCTGCGCGCGCAGGCCAGAACAGCGGGCTTCAAGCTGCGCAGGGTCACGGACGGGAGTCACTGGCTTTCGCCTTACATCTTCCCCGACCTACCGGTGTTGTGCCTGCACGCTGCAGCGTTTGATTTCGGCAGCAAAACACCCGCATCGGTGTTGCATGCGGGGCCGCTGATTCTGGCGGAGCGGGCCGATGCCTTACGCGGCGCGGACGCGGCGCGGCTTGCGGCCGTGCTGGCACGACATCAGCAGGCGGGGACACCGCAACGGGCACTGATCTATGTTGGCCTGGGCTCCTGCTTCACCCACCATGAGCAGTGGCTGCAGCGGCTCCTGCAGACCGTTTCACAACATCCGGGCTGGGAATTGATCCTGTCCCTGGGGGGGCAAAACGCGCCGCAGTTTCAACAGTATGCGGGAGAGCAGGTGCATATCTTCGACTGGTTACCGCAACTTACTACGCTGGCCTGTGCCGACCTGGCCGTGGTCCACGGCGGCATTAACACGATTGACGAATGCGTCATGGCCAACGTGCCCATGCTGGTCTGCAACGGCGGAATTCGTGACATGCCCGGCAACACCATGCGTGTGCTGCATCATGGCATTGGCCTGGCAGCTGATCCACAGCGTGATGACGAGAACCAATTGATGGCCCAGTTAAGCACCTTGCTGGGCGATGCAGCGCTGCGTTCGCGTCTGCGCTCCATGCGTGAGCGTTATTTTCGCGAACGGGACCAGCAAACGCTGGAGAAGGCGCTGGAGACCGTGTTGGCCAGCGAAGCCTAGCATTCCAGCAGAGTTTGAAACGCCCGCTCAGTCTTTTCCGCGACCACGGGCCAGGCATGCGCCGCTGCCAGTACCTTGCCACCGGCGGCCAGGCGCTGACGCAGGCCAGGATCAGCCAATGCCCGCACCACGGCAGCCGCCAGCGCGCCCGCATCTTCTGGGGGCACCAGCAGGGCATTGATGCCATCATCCAGCATCTCGGGCCAGGCCCCCACTTCAGTGGCGACCACCGGCACGCCGAGGGCCAGCGCCAAATACAGGACGCCAGACTGGGAGATATGCCGGTAGGGCAGCACCAGCAGGTCCGCAGCGGCAAACCAGTTGGCCACCTCCGCAAAGGGCACGTAGTCAAATAGGCAAATGGCACCAAGAGTCTGCGCTCGCTCAGCCAGTGACTGTTGCTCGGCTGCGCTCAGGCGAACCGGGTCACCAGCAATCAGCAGTCGTGCCGCGGGCTGCTGCGCCTGAATCCCGGGCCAGGCATCCAGTAGCAGATCCAGCCCCTTGTAATGCCTGAGATAGCCAAAGAAAAGTGCCGTTGGAGCATCTGCTGCCAGGCCCAGAGCGTTGCGAGCCTGGTGAGGATCTTCAGCGGCCTCCACGCGGGAGAAGAAACCATAGTCGCCATGCGGAATAACGCAGCAGCGCTCTGTGGGAACCCCGAACTCCTGCTGTAGCCGCTTCTGGTCCACACGCGAGTGGGCGATCAGCAAGTCCGGCAATGCATGAATCCGACGAGACAACGCCTGCTGTAATGGCACCGGCTCATGCGGCGTCACATTGTGCACCGTTGCCACCAGGGGAATGCCAAGACGTTTCAGCGCGGCCAGATATAGCACTGCACTACCACTGGCCTCGTGCAAATGTATGACATCTGGCTCCAGTGCTTTGGCTATTCGTAGCGTGTCGCGTACGGCACGCAAAACATCGAACTTACGGCCCATGGCAGCACCGAAACGAGAGCGGCGCTTACCAGCATCCTGCCCAGCCCGAGCCAGCTTCTGATGGATGGTTAAGCCGGGTGGCCGGGGCTGATCTCTGAGTTCCCAGTCCGTAACGGTAAGTAAATCCACCTGATGACCGCGCGCAGCCAGGGCGCCGGCCAAATTAAAGACGTAATGACAAAGGCCGCCACGTCCGAAGGTCTCGATTTCAAGCACCTTCATAGGATGCCTCGCGGTATCGTTGATGAAAAACCAACGGTCTACTTGCGCTGGATTCGCGCTATCCTATCACCCGAAGGGCACGATGCCGTACACTCTCGCCTGTTGCCCGCACCTGGCACCCTAGAATTTACGGTAATGACCTACGCACCCAAGAAACCGGCCATAGCCACGCCACCTGTTCCTGACGCAACACCGCGCCGGTGGCTTCTCGCCCACCATTAACGTGGTACCGCGTCAAACAGCTCTACCCCAGGCGCCGTCCGCGGCGAGTTCGCAGTTGGTGCTGAGCACGGCCGCACAAATTTACAGCGATGACGCCAGCCTCGCAGACTGGACCAGAAACTATCTGCGGCAACATCAGGGGAGATTAGCAACTGATCTCGATCTGGTGCTTAAAACCCTTCCAAAACAATGTCATGTCCTGGATGTCGGCGCCGCGCCATTTGTGACGTCTGCGGCCTTGCAAACGCTGGGATTTAAAGTCGAAGCCATTGACCTTGAGCCAGACCGTTTCGCATCCGTGATCGCAGCTCTCAGACTGAAGGTGCATGGATGTGATATTGAGAAAGAAGCGCTGCCCCTGGCGGATCAGAGTGTCGATGCAGTGCTCTTTAATGAGCTGTTTGAACACCTGCGAATAAATCCGATTTTTACCCTGTCAGAAGTCTTCCGCGTGCTTAAACCCGGGGGACATCTGTTACTTTCCACACCGAATCTGAGATCCTTTCGGGGTATTCGCAACCTCATCCTGCATGATCAGGGACATGCCGTGTCAGCAGGCGTCTACCGGCAGTATGCGAAACTTCAGTCCCTTGGCCACATGGGTCATGTGCGCGAGTACACGCGCCGGGAGACCGTCAGCTTCTTGAAGCAAATAGGTTTCGTCTCTGAAACGATCTATTTTCGTGGCGGCTACGGCCGCGGTCTCGTTGGTCTGGCCGAGAAGCTGGCGCCATCCATGCGTCCGTTCTTTAGCGTGATCGCCCGCCGGCCCGAACCATGACAGCCGACAGCGAAATCAGTCAGCGATTTTTTCTTGTCGGAGTGCCCCGCTCCGGAACCTCTCTGCTGCAAGCACTTTTGGCCAGCCACACGCAGATCACCTCGTTCACGGAAAGCCATTTCTTCAGCAGGCCTTACGCTTTTCTACCACTGATGGGCGCCGTTCTGCGTCGTGATCCTGCGCAACAGGTTTTCGGTTTCCTCAACGAGAACCAGTTGTCGCTGGGCGCTGCAGCGCAGTGGTTCGAACCGCCGGCACCTTTTTTTCTGAGGTTCTCTGCAAGCCGCACCCTGGCGAGCAGCATGGTCGCTCGCCGGCTTATTGACGTCCTTGATGAAGCAGCGCAAGAAAGAGCTTCGCCCTGCTGGCTGGAAAAGACGCCACGCCATTTACACGCTATTGCCCTTATTCAGAAGGCTTGTGGGGCGCGTGCCAAGCCGCAGTTCATCCATCTCATCAGAGGCGGCCTGCCGACAGTCACATCACTATATCGAGCCTCACCCCAATGGCAGAGTCCGCTCTCACTGGATGCTTGCGCCGGGCGCTGGAACCAGGACCTGGCGCTTTCACTCCGCTACGCGGGCAAGCCCAACCATCATGTTATTCGCTACGAGGACCTGACCGAAGACCCAGAACGGGTTTTACGCCAACTTTTACACGCCTTACAGCTCAACTGGTCGCCAGAAATCCTGAACCGGTACGGCCAGACGGCGCATGCGCTACGGGCTTCGGGTGAACACTGGAAACAGGGCACTGAAAGACCTATCACACCGGCAGATACAAGCCAGGAGGTGCTTGACGCGTGCCAGCGGCAGAGGGTTGAAGCGCAATTACAGCAACCACTTTATGATGCGCTCAGCCGTCACGCGATAGGGGCAAGCCGTCGTGCATAAACCCAACCAACCACTGCTATCGGTGGTCGTTCCTTTTCATAACAGCAGTAAGACCATCGAAGCCTGCATCGAATCTCTGCTTGCCTCGGCACCCGAGCCGGAAAGCCTGGAGCTAATTTTCGTCGACAATAACTCAGCCGATGAATCCCGGAACCTGGTAAACCGTTTCAGCTCCGTGACATTGCTTGATGAACCCACACCGGGCGCCTATCCGGCCCGAAACCGGGGGGTGGAAGCCGCACGGGCGCCAATCATCGCGTTCACCGACGCAGACTGCACCGTCGACAGCGCGTGGTGCCAGGTGATTCTGGAGCGCATGAAAAACCCTGAGCTTGGGATTCTCATCGGCGCCGTGCATTTTCCCTCCAGCGCGAGCCTGCCCATGCACCTGCTGGGCGGCTGGGAGAACGCCAAAGCCCATTGGATTGCCGATCACGCTCGTGCCCAGCAGCGTATTGCCTACTGCAACAATATGGCGGTCCGCAGCAGCCTATTCCAATCCTTGGGTCCGTTTCGAAACTGGCGGCGGGCCGGTGACAGCGAATTTGCGCAAAGAGTTGCGCTGAGGCGCCCGGAAATGACGCTCGCATTCGACAGCAGGCTGTGCGTGGTACACCATGAATTCACCCGGCTGCGACAACGTGTTCTTCGCCTGCGGCGCTACCAGGATACGAACCAGCAAATCGAAGGCTTCGAAGAACTTTCCGCATTTCAGCGCGCCGCTGTCCTGGGTCAATGGCTCAGCGACCGGAAGCAGGGCTAGCGGCGCGTCGCGCTCACATAGGCAGTGAGTGCGGCAATGGTCTGGAAGTTTTCTACCCGAAAATCTGCTGGCTTCATGCCAATGGCAAACTGCTCATCGACATAGGTGGCCAGACGCAGTACCGCCATGGAATCCAGCAGGTCACCTGCCAGCAAATCATCATCCGCATGCAGCGAGACCGGCTGCAGCAGCAATTCCTCCTGAATGTACCGGGTGATTTGCTGTTCAATCTCGTCCGTAGCGGGACCGTGTGTGTCCGTCATTTTCTGTTTTTATCCTCTCGGTCGCTCAACAGGGCTTTCAGGTGCCTGGTCCAGGCAGAAATGGTCTCCGGCCTGCGCACAAACTCCGTGTGGCTCGCTTGAAACTCATAGCTCTCCACCTCGGCGTCCAGCAGGGTTTCCCACAGCATGCGACCAGCGCTATCACGAGCCACACCTCGACCGTGATAGATGATAGCAGGCACGCCTTCGCAGGGCGTCGCCTCATAGCGTCGAAGGGCGCGATGATACACCCAACCAACATAGCTATGACGCACTGACAGCGGCATAGGCAGACGCAGCCAGGAACACAAGGCGCCCAGCAACTGACGGAAGGTTCTCCGCACTCTGCCAACGCTTGCATTCCCTTGCTGACGCGGATCGTTACGATGCGCTTCCGTCTTGATCCGAGCGCCAGCAAACCCGGCAGCAGAGCGCATGTAACGTGCTTCATCAGGCGGGTCGAGCAGTAACAACAGTGGCACGGAAGCACCCTGCTTTTGCCACAGACGCGCCATTTCAAACGCCACCGGCGCACCGATGGAGTATCCCGCCAGCACGCTCGGTGGGTTCGTCTGCACGGCATTGATTTGCGCCAGATATTCCCGTGCCATGCTTTGAACCGTCGCCCCCGGCAACAGCGCACCCGCATCGCGATGGTCAGACAACAGACGAACCGAGCGACCATCACCCAACAGCTCCTGCAGCTGGGTGGCTACCCGATGACCGCCATGAACCAGGCAGAGCGTAGCGCCGGCCAAGGAATGTTCAAGGACTGCAGCTTCCGGCTGCCGTGACGTGGTGGCCCGGTGCTCCCGCACTGCGGCTAACTCTCTGATGGTCGGATATTCAAAAATCTCGCTAGGTGCAAGATTTAACTCGCGCGCGCGCGCCAAAGCCACGATTCGAATGCTTTTCAGGGAGTCACCGCCGAGCGCAAAAAAATCGTCATCCAAACCGACCTGCTCCACAGCCAGCACGCGCTGCCAGATGTCCGCCATGGCACGTTCGAAACGCGTGCCAGGTTCCCGATCGCCACCCGCACCAGGTCGCTCCATCGGTTGCAGCAGCGACAAGGCTTTTCGATCTACCTTGCCATTGGGTAAACGGGGCAAATGCTCACAGAACCCGATGCGCGCTGGCACCATATGGCGAGGCAGCTGTTCCCGGCAGTGCTCCAGTATCATTTGGTCCGTCAGCGAAATACCCGCAGCGGGAACAAGGAACGCCAGCAACTGAGGGGGCTTGCCCTGACCGGCAGGGCTTAATAGCGCTGCGGCCTCCTGAACAGCCTCATGACTGCGAAGCACCGCTTCAATCTCATTCAGTTCGATACGGTGCCCACGCAACTTGATTTGACTGTCCTGACGACCTTTGAACAGCAGCGCCCCATGCTCGCTATAGCGCACCAGATCACCGGTTCGATAAAAGCGTGTCTGGCTATGATCCAGCGTCTGGAACGACCTTGCGCTGATATCGGGCTGTGCAAAGTAGCCAGCAGCGACACCGGCGCCGCCCACCCATAGTTCGCCATCGGCACCGATAGGAACCGGGCGCTGTTGCGGATCAAGAACCCGCAACACCGCCCCTGGAATGGGGTATCCAATCGCCGGGGCCACGCCCTTCGGGGCCGCCGTGATATCGGCCATGGTGCACCAAACGGTAGCTTCTGTTGGGCCGTATTCGTTACATACGCGCAGCAATGGCAAAGTGTTTCGTACCCGCTCCGGCAATTGCCATCCCACGGCCTCCCCAGCCACCACCAGGGTCCTCAGGGATTTCAACTTCTGCGCGGGCGCGAGTTCAATCAGGAGTTCAGCCAGGGCCGGCAGGCACAGGGTATGGCTGACCTCATAACGCTCTATAAGATCGGCCAGCGCCAGCATGTCCTGCTCCAGCGCCATTGGCGACACCAGCAAAGCCCCGCCACAGGTCAGTGGCCAGTAGATTCCGGCCACCGAGCTATCGAAGGCAAATGAGGACAGCAGCAGGAATAGGTCGGGCGCCTCGGCGTAAAACTGCTCGCGCGCCATGGTCGAAGCGAGCAGGTTTTCATGGCTGACCATGACGGCTTTGGGCTTGCCAGTGGAACCGGACGTATACATCAGGTACGCCAGATCCTGGCCCTGCAGCTCGGGTAGAGGCACAGCTTCCGGCCCACTGTGAGCAAGGGACAATGTTGCGGGCGGCAGCACACGCTCTTGCTCGAGGCCCAGCCGCTGTATCTGGGGCTCCTCGGCAATGATTTGCGCTGGCTTACAGTCCTGCAGCATGGCCTGAATCCGCTGCACGGGATAGCTTGGGTCCAAAGGCACATAGCATGCACCGGCTCGGAGGACGCCCAGCATGGCCAGCACATATTCACCACCACGCTCCAGCACGATAGCAACCCGATCACCAGGGCGCACCTGACGGGTAACAAGCGCCTCGGCGTAGCGCTGCGATCGTTCCCAAAGCTCGCCATAGCTGAGACGGCCTGTCTCGACAATCAAGGCGGGTTGCTTTGGGTTTTGTCGCACCTGCACCGCAATTTGATCGAGCACGGTGGCTTGTTGCACGCCCAAAAGTTCGGGACCAAGACCCCACTGTAATAGCAATTGCTGCTCTTTGGCTGGCAATACGGGCAGGTCGGTGGCCGGGCTTTGCAGCCCATCGGACACGTGCTCGAGTGCATACGCAAATTGGTCCAGCAAGCGCCGCATGGCCGCAGGCTCGAACCGAGCGGGGTCATAAAGCGCTAGCAGCTTTGATGATGCCCCGGGCATCACAAATATGGACAAGGCAAAATCACTTTGATCCATAGGGTCAAAATTACGGAAGCGCAACTCGCCCTCGTCACACCCGAGCTCCGGATGGTTTTCAATGACCAGCACCGAATCAAACAGCGCGCGCCCCGCAGGAACACCACTGCAGCGTGCCACGTCCCCCAAGGGGGTGTGTTCCAGTCGCCGCAAATCCAACAAATCACGATGCACCCGCTCTATCAACTCACCGAGCGTCTCGCCAGCATGGAGTTGAATGCGTATCGGCAGCGTATTGATGTACAGGCCTACGGCACGCTGAAGACCGGATAAACCATGACCACGACCCGACAGAACCGAACCGAACACCACGTCATTGGCAGTGCCATAGGCATTCAAGACCAGCCCCCAAACCGCATAGTAAATTGCGCTGACAGTCACCTTTTTTCGCCGCGCCAGCGCGGTTAAAGCCCTATCGGTCTCCGCCGCCAGAGGCAAGCCCTGCAGCTCATGTTGCCGCTCAGCTGGCGCAGCTGCAGGAGTCGAAAACGGCAGCCTGGTCGGGTTCCTGAAGCCGTCCAGGTAGTGCTTCCAGAAGCCTTCGTTGGCAGAAAAATCCTGCGTTTGCAGCCAGGCAAGATGGGTTTTCAGTGGCGGCGCAGGCGGCAAGCTGTCTGCCTCATTATTCGACGCTGCACGATATAACTCGTGTAATTCGCGCAAGGCAATCACCATGGACCAGCCATCCGCCAACAAATGATGACAGGTCCAAACCAGTCGATGCTGCTGGGGCCCAAGGCGCAGCAGGGCCATGCGCATGAGTGGTGCGTCCGCCAGATCAAAACCCCTGGCGCGATCCTTGTGGAGCCAGTCTTTGACCAGCCCCTCGGTTTGAGAGCCGTTATCCGTTTGCAGGTCCAGTTCCTGCCAGGGAACACTCACGGTGCCACGAATCACCTGCAGTGGCTGCTCAAGCCCCTCCCAAAGAAAAGCGGCCCGCAGTGCCTCATGACGTTGTACCACCTTCTTCCAGGCTGCCTGCAAGCGCTTGCTATCCAGGGGTCCTTCGAGATTTACGCGAATTTGCAGCACATACAATCCCGCAGCGGGATTTTCAATGCTGTGAAATAGCATGCCCGTCTGCAGGGCCGAGAGCGGATAGATATCCTGAACGTTTTCCAGCGTCATGAGTCGTCGTCAGCGGCGGACTTTCGCAGGAGCTGCGCCACCTGAGAAAGACCCGCCTGATCCAGACCGGAGAGACCGAACGGCTCACTGTCGCTATCTCCCGGCGAATCCGGCTCCAAAGGTCCAAGCGACTCCAGATGAGCCGCAAGACGCCCCAGGGTCGGGCGCTCGAAGCAATCGGCGGCCTGTAGTCGAAAACCCGCTTCACGAGCGCGTTCCACCAGCTGGATCACACCGATGGAATCACCGCCAAGCTCGAAGAAATTGTCATCCAGCAGCACGGATTCAAGCATCAGCACCTCGCACCAGTAACCGGCCAAAGCCTGCTCCAGATCCGTCACCGGCGGCCTGTGAGCGGCGTTTTCCTGGCGCTCCGCTGCTTGCGGCGCGGGCAGTGCGGCACGGTCGATCTTGCCATTGCTGGTGACCGGGATCGCATCAATCTCAACCAGAAAAACCGGAACCATCGCCGGTGTCAGCCGCTGCATCAAATAGGACCGTAGCTCGTCCGTACTGACACTGCCGTCGCTGGTGAAATAGGCCACCAACTGCGGTGCGGACTGGGCCTGACGGGACAGGGTAACCACTGCCTGCAGCACGCCCTGGTAAAGCGTGACGACATGCTCAATTTCGCCGAGTTCAATGCGGTTACCGCGGATTTTTACCTGCCCATCGCGACGTCCAAGATAGTTCAGTTTTTCACCATCCCAACGCGCGAAATCACCGGTACGGTACATGCGTCCACCCGGTCGGAACGGATCCGGCAGGAACCGCTCTGCGGTTAACGCTGCGCGCTTAAGGTAACCTTGCGCCAAGCGTTCGCCGCCAATGAATACCTCTCCAACCACGCCACGGGGAACGGCGTTGAAAAAATCATCCAGTATGTAAATGGCCGCACCATGGTCCGGCAAGCCAATGGGCACGGCTGACTCCGTGTCCCGCGCCGGGTCATAACGGTGAAAGGTGCTTCCGACAATGGCCTCGGTCGGACCGTATTCATTGATCATGACCAGGTCTTCACCGAGACACTCCAGCCCCCGGAAGGCCAACTCGGTTTTGAGTTCTTCACCACTAAACAGCAGCGTCTTAATGCGTTTGACGGGCTGCGCCGAAGGCAAAGCCAGCGCCAGATGAGACGGCGTCAGCTTGACGACATCCACCGCGTCATCAGCCATAACGGCGCGAATGGAAAGGTCTGTCCCAGACATGGGCTCGGGATAAATTTTTAGTGTGCCACCGGCCACAAAAGGCGCAAACAGCGCGTTAATGGTGAGATCAAAACCAAAGGCGGAAAACAGCGGAAAGTTGACTGCTCCCGGTGGGCAAAGCGCATGCAGTGACCAGGAAATGTAATCGGCCAGCCCTGCATGTCCCACCATCACCCCTTTGGGCCGGCCGGTGCTGCCTGAAGTGTAGTAAACATAGG
>JAOZKI010000060.1:0-781 GCA_029935455.1 Lysobacterales bacterium
TTCCAAATCTCGGGTCCGGAAAAAGCGCCAGCTTGATGCGTATTGATGGCGAAATAGTCACAGTAGGTAAGAATTGTCGGGCGGTTTCTGCGACGCTAGTGATGATTTTTGTTTCTGGTGACCGAACTGATTGGGTGTGGCTGTTACAGGCAGCCTGCCGAATAAACTGATGATTTCTTTCTAAGTGGCTTAATTTTTTTCCTTCCGCCTGTAGCTAGTGTTGATCAATGCCTAGTTGTTGGCGTTTCGTCGTCACCATGCGGTTGTGCCGATCTACATTTCGACACCTGCTTTGTTGCTTTTTAAAAGAGAGCTCGCCGGGTCGCAACGGCTTCTATCGCCAGCCAGCAAGACCTCCGGTTCTGCGCTGAGCTAGACTGGCACCGAACCGATGCTGCACAGGCCAAGCCATGCGAACCATAGACGTTATCGAGACCGTGGCGCTGCCGCCCGCGCAGGTTTTTGCCCTGCTGGCAGATCATGCCAACTACCACCGTTTTCCCGGCATCACGGCTTCGGCGCTGCTTAAAGAGGGCGAGCCGGCACCAAATGGCGTGGGGGCCCTGCGTCGGATTAGCGTCGGCGAGATGGTATTGCAGGAGGAGATTACCGCGTTCGAGCCGTCCCAGCGGCTGGCCTATCGCATTGTTGCTTCAAAACCGGTGACGGTGATTCACGAAGGCGGAGAAATCGAGTTGAGCGCGGTGCCTGAGGGCACCCGGGTCCGCTGGCGCTCCACCTTCAAGCTGAAAATCCCCCTGGTCGGCTGGTTCCTGACCCG
>JAOZKI010000060.1:791-16205 GCA_029935455.1 Lysobacterales bacterium
AGCGCGCCCGTAAGCCCCGCCCTGATCGCAGGCGCGTCCATGCTGCCGGCGCCGAGGCGCGAGGTCTAATCGCGCACCCGAAGCAGAAACTGGGTGCAACCATCCGGTACTGTCCGGAAGACCCGGTCCTGCAGAATGGGGCAGACATAATCTGCGTAGGGCAGGTAGCCCACTTTTCGCCAGCCAGCGTTTTCTGCATAGGCGCGCGAGTTGCTGCCGGTGGTTTGCCCAACTACTCCTTTGAATCGAGGGTGATTTCTGATCAGTTTGCCCATGGCAGGTAGCCAGACGGGCTTGAAGGAAGCGCCGAAACGTTGCTGGTCTTCTCGCGACAGGTCGGAAATGAATTCAAAGGTGACGCCGAGCATCTGGATAATGAGGGTCTCCTCGGGCTGGGTCTCAATGGGGGAACTGGCGGCAAGTTGTTCCAGTAAGGTGAAAACACTCAGAATCTTGGGCGACAGTTCACGGGCGACCGCTTCCGGAAGTTCGTAGTCGTAGGCGGTACCGATCATGTAACCAACCCGGTTGTTGCTTCGGTCGGGACAATATTCAGGCTTCAAACGCAGCACCAGCCCTGTTTGCAGGCGCACACTTTCCCTGAGCAGAGCGGTTAGAAAGCCGGTCATTTCGGGCTGCGTAATGCCCAGTGCGTGGGCCAGCGGTTCCTTGCGGATGAAATGTGCGCCCACCATGGACGTCAAGGGTTCAATATCGCTGGTCTGAAGCAGGTCGGCCTCGAAGTAAGAATCGTCTTGCATGATGTAAGCGGCTCCGGTTGGGTGGGGATTGGGGGTCTTTGCCGGCGGCTGGGAAGAATAAACCACGTCCGCATTCCCTCAGGCAAGTGGCGGGCGTCGAGAACGACGCCAGCCCAGGCGCTGTCACCGGCCGCGAGCTATCGCACGCAGCATGACCTGAGCCATGCCGGTGGTCTGACCATGACGCGTGCCAGCGGAACCTCCTGTTTGGGCTCAGGACATGCACGGTGGGCGTTTCCTTGAGTTGCGTTCCCTTTGCTCCTATGATCGGGAACGTCGTTAAAACAACCACGTGCCGTCGCCGGCTTGCTGGTGCCAAGGCGTCCATTAGCTCGATCGAAGAGGGGAACCGATCATGTCCATCCGGGTCATAGCAACCGTCGTTTCACTGCTACCCAATCTCAATCAGAAGCGCCTGCGGCAGTCCTTGATCGTGCTGGTCGCCGGCCTGTTTCTACTGGCCACCTTCGACGCCGATGCGCGGCGCCGTGCGCTACGCGTTGAGTTCCTTGACTGGACCAATCCGGTGCTGGTTGTTCCCAGCGCTGACTGTCCGGGTACGTCAAGTACGAATTCCCTGGTTGTTGAACCCGTCAAGGCGTCGGTGGGTCTGGACATGACCGGCTTTGTTTTTGATTCCAGTGATAATGCGCTGCTTTTGAACGGTCGCTACTGCCAGGAGGGCAATCGGTTTACCGGTAGTGAGTTCAGCGATGAGTATCTGAATGCGGAGAGCTTTGATCCGGTCGATGATCCGGGCATGCGAGCGCTCATCGGCACTAATGAAGACAACGCGGTACAGGCCTTGCGCTATACCTTCCTGACCGCCCCCTTTGATCCAAACAACACACCAGGATCGGATGATGCAGGCTTCCAGTGGGCTTTTTTCACCTTTCCCGGCGGCGTGACGCTGGTTCGATTCACCGGTGATTTTGTAGAGCCCGGCCCAGACGGTGGTCTCGAACCGATCCTGCGCGCGGGCGCGACCGAGCTGTTTAATGGTTATACGGATACCATCGGCAGCAGCGGCTATGACGGTGAGTATTTCTGTTTTCGTGGGGAAGAATTCCTGGGCTTCTGGGATGAAACCACCTTCCAGGGCCGGGACCCTTCTTCCGGCTGTGCCCAACCGAACGACGTGGGACCAACGCCACCTGGCCCCACGCCCGATCCCGATCCTGATGCTGGCGCCGCCGTGGCCATACCGGTGGGCAATCTGACCGCGCTGGGCAGCATCCTTGGTATTCTGCTGCTCGCCTTTTCGGCGTTGCGGTCGAGGGCGCAAGTCGAGCGGTCTTGAGCTGCATGAGGGTCGGTCTGTGGTTGCCCCGGGGGTGGATCACGCCGTGATTTCCTACCGGGCCTTCATTAGCTACAGTCATGCGGACGTGGCCGTGGCGCGGCGTCTGCATCGACGCCTGGAAAGCTATCGCCCGCCCCAAGCGCTTCGCCAACTCCACGCTGCCCGTGATGATGAACACTGGCGTCTCAAGCCGGTGTTTCTGGACCGGGAGGAGCTGGCTACTGCCAGCGAGCTTTCCGAGTCCATACTGACAGCGCTCGATGCATCTGCCGCGCTGGTGGTGGTCTGTTCACCGGCCGCCGTTGCTTCGAAATGGGTAAATCAAGAGATTCACCAGTTTCGCCATCGACATCCGGACCGTCCGGTTTACGCCTTTGTGGTTGCTGGTGACCCCGCGCTCGACCCGCTGGAGGCAGATACGGCTGCCTTTCCCCGAAGTCTGCTGCGCCTGGATCCGGACAATCCTCAGGCCCCGCGAGGTGAACCGCTGGCCGCAGACGCGAGGAAAGGCGCTGACGGCTTTTCGCTCGCATTCCTCAAGCTGGTGGCCGGGCTACTCGCGGTTCCCTTCGATGCCCTGCGTCAGCGTGAGCTGCGTCGGCAACAGCGCCGCTGGATCGCCATTGCCGGCCTGTCCTCTTTTCTGACCCTTTCTTTTGCCGTTATCGCCTGGCAGGCAGTTCAGGCCCGTCAGGATGCAGAGGTTGCGCGAGAGCGTGCAGAGATTCGGCTGGTAACGGAACGTGAGACGCGAGAGTTCCTCCTGTCGGTATTTCGTTTGGCGGACCCCAGCGAGGCACGTGGTAACCAGATCACCGTGCGCGAGGTACTGGATCAGGCCGTTGCACGCATTGAAAGCACCGAATTTAGTACGCCTCTGATCAAGGGCAAATTTTTGGCTACCATGGCTCAGGCCTACGCCAACCTGGGTCTGAGCCAGGAGAGTCTGGAGCTTTTTGCAAACTCAAACCGGGCCCTTGATGGTGCAAAGCCACAGGACGAAGCCCGGCAACAGGAAATCGTCAACCAGATCAGCCGGGCGGATGTGCAGTTCGCCATGGGTGACTACGAACTCGCCCTGTCGTCGCTTGCGGAACTGCAAGCGCCGCGGCTTGCCGCTTATCTGCAAGCCAAGGAACAAATCGATGCGCAAAACATTCGGGGCGATATTGCTTCCTATCTGGAGCGTGATGCGGAGGCGGAGAGCTACTATCAGCGAGCACTGGAACTGTTAAACCTGACAGAGCTGCCACAAACGCAGCGGGTTTCGAGTCAATCACGGGCCTTCGGTGGTCTGGCCCTGCTGGCGCACTTTGCGGGCGACCCGCAGCGCTCGGAACAACTCTACCGTGAAGCAACCGAGCTGCTGCTACCGGTGTTTGGCGAAAACCACCCAGATAGCATCTGGGCCATGACATCGCTGGGCTCCGCCGCCTATGCGAATGGCAACGCGCAACTTGCTCAGGCAACCTGGGAACGGCTGTTGCCTGTGGCCCTGCTGGTCTACGACGCGGACCATCCGGAAATCGCGACCTTGCGCAATAGCCTCGGGCTGCTGGCCCTGGAGCAGGGGCGTTATGAAACTGCCAGGCTTGCCTTCGAGGATGCCGTGCGCATCGATCGACTGCGTCGTACGGAGCGTTTTGACGATTTGGTGTATCCGCTCTCGAATCTTGCCCTCGTCGAAACCTACGAAGGGCGTTATGAAGAAGCGGAAACCTTGCTCGCAGAAGCTGCTGATATCGCCTTTGAACAATCTCATCGCTGGCTGGGTCCTGTGCTCACTCGACAGGCAGACCTCGCTTGTCTCCAGGGGCGTCACCGGGAAGGAGCCTCTCTCGCCCATGAGGCAGCGGCCATCAGCACTGAAGAGTTTGGGCAAGATGACTGGCGCACCTTGCAAGCAAAATTAACCGCGCTCTATTGTCTCGGCCAGACGGGTGAAGTGGTCGATATGGAGGCGGTTGAGGCCAACCTTGAGGCAATTCTGGTTCGCTGGGGCGAGGCCAATTGCTACAGCCAGAGAGCGCTGGATCAGGCCCTGTTTCTCTATGCACAGGTGGGTGACCAGGAACGCATGGAACAGCGTCGTGGCCAACGGTTGGGTTGGTCGACAGGGTCCCTGACTGACTAGCGCCCCGTCAGGCGCTGGGGCATGGGTGCAGCGCAGACCGTTAGCTCACCTACCACGCGACGACCCTGCCGGGCTGCACTCGATGAACCTGGGGCTCAGGTCTAATGACTAATTCGCTTGGAAAAAGAATGGTGCCCAGGGGCGGAATCGAACCACCGACACGCGGATTTTCAATCCGCTGCTCTACCAACTGAGCTACCTGGGCAGGCTGGACTTGCTTACGTGAGGAGCCGTTGGTACTGACCCTCAGAGGCGCGGTATTAAACCCTCTGCAGCGCACGAAGTCAACCACCGGCGAACGCTTGGGCTGACGGCTGTTGGCGGCGCTGTCAGGCCTCGGGCGGTACGTAGCCGTCCGGTCGCTCGGAGCCCTCGCCAAACAGGAATTTCTCCATTTCTCCCTCCAGAAACTTCCGGTCCGGCGGGTTCATGGGACTGAGGCGGTGCTCGTTAATCAACATGGTCTGGTGTGCCAGCCAGCTCTGCCAGCCTTCGGCGCTGATCTGGTGATAAATGCGTTCGCCCAGTTCACCGGGGTAGGGCTGGAAGTTCAGGCCGGGGCCTTCTTTGTCCAGTAGCTGGCAGTGCACGGTTCGGGTCATATCGGTCTCGCTAGCGGTTCAGTAGCCTGGCCACAGGCCGGGGCAAACCCAGCCTAGCGATTTCTGCGCCTTCAAACCAGCCCAGTTGTGCCTGCGCAAGCGCCGGTGTGTGGTCCAGCTGCAGCGCCAGCGGTGTGATCAACAGATGCCGGTGGGTAAGCTTGTGGGTCAAGGCGGGCAGCGCTTCCAGGTCTGCCGCATGCAGCGCGAAGCGCCGGGCCAGGCTGGCGGAATCATCCGCCTCGGGTAAGGACCAGAGACCGCCCCAGATGCCCTGTGCAGGTCGTCGCTCCAGCAGCAGATGGCCGCGCGCATCGCGCAGCAGCAGCATAAAGCGTTCCACCACGGGAACGTCCCGCCGCGGTTTGCGGCCGGGCAGCTCAGCCAGCCGGTCCTGCTGATGGCCCTGGCAGTCTTCACGGGTGGGGCAGCGATCGCAGGCGGGGTGGCTGCGTGTGCAAAGTGTGGCACCCAGATCCATGATCGCCTGGGTATAGTCCGCCCCGCGCGCCGATGGCAGGCGCTGCTCCGCTGCTTGCCATAGTTGTCGCAGTACGGCGCTGCGTCCGGGCCAGCCATCGATGGCCGCATGGCGGGCCAGCACGCGCTTGGCATTGCCGTCTAGAATCGGCAGCGGTTCGTCGTGGGCCTGGGACACAATGGCATTGGCAGTGCTGGCGCCGATGCCGGGCAGCGCCTCCAATGCCTGGGGGCAGCGGGGTAGTTCGCCACCGTATCTTTGCATGACCTGCTGGGCGCAGCGGTGCAGATTACGCGCCCTGGCGTAGTAGCCAAGGCCGGCCCAGTGGGCCAGCATCTCGTCCTGGTGCGCAGCGGCCAAGCTGGGCAGGTCGGGAAAGCGCGCCATCCAGCGCTGGAAGTAGGGAATGACCGTGCTGACCTGCGTTTGTTGCAGCATCACTTCGCTCACCCACACCCGGTAGGGCGTACGCGGCTGCTGCCAGGGCAGATCATGGCGCCCGTGCTGGTCCCACCAGTGCAGCAGGCGGGTGGCAAAAGGCGTCGCCGTGCTCATGGCGCGGCGCTGTTCATTCGATGGGCAGGATGGCGTTGATGAAGCTGCCGGCGTCAAAGGGGCGCAGGTTGGTGGCCGATTCACCCACGCCGATAAAGCGGATCGGTACCTGTAGCGCTTCGGCAATGGCAAACAGCACCCCGCCGCGCGCCGTGCCATCCAGTTTGGTGACGGTAATGCCGCTCAGAGGTACGGCGTCATTGAACTGGCGCGCCTGGTTCAGGGCGTTCTGCCCGTTGCCCGCATCCACCACCAGCATCACCTCATGCGGTGCGCTCGCATCCAGTCGGGCCATAACCCGGTGAATCTTTTTCAGCTCGTCCATCAGATTGGCCTGCGTGTGCAGGCGTCCCGCCGTGTCCGCGATCAGCACGTCGACGCCGCGGGCCCGTGCGCTTTCCAGCGCATCGAAAATCACCGCTGCGGAGTCTGCGCCGGTGGCCTGGGCCACCACGGGCACGTCGTTGCGCTCGCCCCAACTCTGCAGCTGTTCCACGGCGGCGGCCCGGAAGGTGTCGCCGGCGGCGAGCATGACACTCAGTCCGTCATCCTTGAAGCGCCGCGCCAGCTTGCCGATGGTGGTGGTCTTGCCGGCGCCGTTCACGCCCACCATAAGGATCACGAAGGGCTTGCGGCTGGCATCGACGGCCAGAAACTGCTCGCAGGGCTCGATCAACTCGAACAGCTCGGCCTGCACCGCGGGCAACATTTGCTCCGGTTCACGAATCACGCCGTTGCGGACCGCAGCGCGCAGCGCATCCATGATGCGTTGCGTGGCGGCCACGCCCACATCGGCGGTTAAAAGGGCCGTCTCCAGGTCATCCATCAGATCTTCGTCGATGGCGCCGTGGCTGGCCAGCAGGGTCTTGAGCTGCTGGCCGAACTGGCGGCGTGAGGCCTCCAGGCGCTGATCCAGCGCTTCTTCACCGGCCTGCTCGACCGGCCGCAGCTGCTCTTCCTGAAGCTGTCCGGTCTGGGCCTTGTTTTTACGGAAAATGCGGAACATGACTGTCAGCGGTGGCTCTATTGGCTGGCGAAGCGCCATTGTCCTTCATGGTGGCGTTATGCGCCAATTAAAGGGGTATGTGCTTGGGGCATGGCGTTGCCGCGGCCGCTCCGCTAGGCTGAGCGCCATGGGTAAGCAGCGCAGCACGAAAGGCACCGGACAGGTACGCATTATCAGCGGCAGCTGGCGGGGCCGACGTCTCCAGGTACCGGATCTTCCGGGCCTGCGGCCTTCCGGCGACCGGGCCCGGGAGACCCTGTTCAACTGGCTGCAGCCGGAGCTGCCGGGTGCGCGCGTGCTGGATCTTTTCGCCGGCAGCGGCGCCCTGGGTTTTGAGGCGGCCTCGCGCGGTGCGCAGATGGTGACGCTGGTGGAGCAGGCGCCGCAGGCGGTTGCGGCGCTACGGGCGGCCCGTGAGCTGCTGCAAGCCGATGCGGTGACCATCCATCACGGTGATGCACTGGCCTGGCTGGGCCAGCTGCCGTCCCGCTCCCTGAATCTGATATTTCTTGACCCGCCTTTCGGCACGGAGCTGGCAGCGCAGGCGCTGCAGCTGCTGGAGACCGGTGACGGCCTGGCCAGAAACGGTCGCCTCTATCTGGAAAGCAGTGTTCAGGAAGCGCCGGTTCCTGTGGCCGGAAACCTGTCTCTGGAGCGTGAGAAACAGCTCGGTGAGGTGCGCATGCAGCTATTTCGCAAGTCCTGAGCTGCGCGCCGCCAGCGGCGCTTGTGAAACTGCACCGATCTGCCCCTGAATGGGTTAAAATGCGGGCCCTGCTGCACAGGAACGCCAAGGTGTCTGCCCGCAATACCGCAATCTATCCCGGAACCTTCGATCCCGTGACCCATGGTCACGCGGACCTCGTCAAGCGGGCTGCACGCGTGTTCGATACGGTCATCGTGGCCATCGCTGAAAGCCCCAATAAACAGCCCCTGTTCAGTCTGGAAGACCGCATTGCCATGACCGAGCGGGTACTGGCCGATGTCGACAACATCCAGGTCGTGGGCTTTGACACGCTGCTGATCGAGTTTGTCCGTGAGATGGGTGCGCGGGTGTTGGTGCGCGGCTTGCGCGCCGTGTCCGATTTTGAATACGAATTCCAGCTGGCCAGCATGAACCGCCATCTGAACGCGGACATCGAAACCATGTTTTTGACGCCGGACGATCGCTACAGCTTCGTTTCTTCATCGCTGGTGAAGGAAATTGCGCGGCTGGGTGGTGATGTATCCGGCTTCGTGCATGACGATGTGCGTGCCGCCCTGCGCGAGAAATACGGGCTTTGACATGTCACTCAAGATTACCGATGAGTGCATAAACTGCGACGTCTGTGAACCGGTGTGCCCTAACGAGGCCATCTATCAGGGCGTGGAAATCTACGAAATCGATCCGAATCTCTGCACCGAGTGCGTGGGCCACCACGACGAGCCTCAGTGTGTAGAGGTGTGCCCGGTGGAGTGTATCCCCGGCGATGAGGATAACCAGGAAACCGAGGACCAACTGTGGGAAAAATACCGACGACTGACCGCCGCGGCGGCCGTATGATGCGCACGCTCTGGTTGAGTCTGCTGTTGGTCTTTGCGCTGGGCGTGTCCGCTGATGAGCGCCCGGGCAAGGCGGCCATTGCCAGCGCTCATTATCTGGCGACGGAAGCTGGTCATGAGGTGCTGGCCGCGGGCGGTAATGCCTTTGACGCGGCCATTGCCGTGTCTGCAGCTTTGGCGGTGGTTGAGCAAACCAGCTCCGGCATCGGTGGCGGCGGATTCTGGCTGCTGCATCGGGCCGAGGATGGCTTTGAGGTCATGGTCGATGGTCGCGAGCAGGCACCGGCAGCGGCCACCCGCGACATGTACCTGAACGCCGATGGCACGGTGAACCGGGAGCTGGCCACCACGGGCCCGCTGGCGGCGGGCATCCCGGGCGAGATCGCCGCCCTGGCCCATATCGCCGATAACTATGGTCGCCTGCCGCTGGCCGACAGTCTGGCGCCAGCCATTCGCATCGCGCGCGAAGGCTTTCCCGTCTACGAGAAATTCCACACCATGCTGGGCTGGTCCCAGCAGCACATTGCGCGCTGGCCCGCGGCCCGCGAGGCCTTCCTGCTGGACGGTGAAGTACCGCCCCTGGGCCATGTGATCAAGCTGCCGGATCTGGCCCGGGTGCTGGAACGGGTGGCCGAAGGTGGTGCCGAGGTGTTCTATGAGGGCGAGATTGCCCAGCAGCTGGTCGATGGTGTGCGTGCCGAGGGCGGCATCTGGACCATGGAAGACATGGCCGCGTACACGGTGGTTGAGCGTGAGCCCATCCGTACCCGCTACCAGGGCTACGAGCTGGTGACGGCTGCTCCGCCCAGCTCGGGTGGTGTCGCGATCGCCGAAATGCTGAATATTCTGGATCCCTGGCCGCTGGATTCGCTGAGCACACCGCAGCGGACCCACCTGATCGTCGAGGCCATGCGCCGCGCCTATCGGGATCGCGCCATCTATCTGGGCGACCCGGATTTTACTGAGGTGCCGGTGGCGCGTCTGACCAGCCGCTTCTATGCGGACGGGCTGCGGGCCGGTATCAACCCCCGGGCCGCCACGCCGAGCATGATGCTGCCCGGCAACGATCTGCCCTGGGAAAGCGACGATACGACCCATTTTTCCGTGATCGATGCTGATGGCAATATCGTATCGGCCACGCTGACCGTGAATCTGTCCTTCGGTAACCGCTTCATGGTGCCGGGCACGGGCTTTGTGCTTAACAACGAGATGGACGACTTCTCGGCCAAGGAAGGGGAGCCGAACGCCTTTGGCCTGATCGGTTTCAAGGCCAATGCCATTGAGCCGCGCAAGCGGCCGCTGAGCTCCATGACGCCCACGATCATCAAGGGTGATGACCGCATCGGCGTGCTGGGTACGCCCGGTGGTAGCCGCATTATCACCATGGTGCTGCTGGGCATACTGGATTTCATGGATGGCCAGCAGCCCGAACACTGGGTGGCCCTGCCGCGCTTCCATCATCAGTATGTGCCGGATCGTATTTCCGCTGAACCGGATGCCTTTACGCCGGAAGAGGTGGCGGCGCTGGAGGCCATGGGCCATACGGTGGAGGTGCGCAAGGGGCGCTGGGGCAATATGCATGGCGTGCTTTGGAACCGCCTGACGGGCGAGGTCAGTGCCGGCTCCGATCCCCGCTCTGACGCCGGTCGCGCTATCGTCCGCTAATCACGCCGACCTGTGGTCCCGGTCAATCGGCCCATCTTGGGGCCCGCAGGCTTAGCAGCGGGCCGGGAAGCCGGTATGATCGGCAGTGACCGCGCACAGACCGGAGCCTCATGGCGTCATTCACACTTCCGCCGGATCTGGCCCAATGGGCTGAACACAGCCTGGCGGCGGGCCAGCATATTCTCGCGACCCATAATCAGGGTACCGTGCTGCTGTATCAGCAGGGCGATTGTGAACTGGTGCTCAAAGCGCCCATGGGTACCGGCGCCGCGCTGCGTGCACGCCGCGCCACGCTTCAGCGCGAGCACCGGGCCTATGAACGGCTGGCCGGCCTGGCTGGCATCCCCGCCTGCTACGGCATGGTAGGGGGGCGCTATCTGGCACTCGAATATGTGCGCGGCACGCCCTATCGCGACGCGCAGATCGAGGATCGCGAGCACTGGTTCAACGAGCTGCTGGCAACGCTGCAGGCGGTGCACGCTCGCGGCGTGGCGCATGGCGATCTCAAAAACAAATCCAATCTGCTCAGCACCGATGAAGGTCGGCCCTGTCTGATCGATTTTGGCACCACCGTGCTACGCAAGGACGGCTTTGCACCGGTTAATCATCGACTGTTCTCCCTCTTCTGCCAGCTGGATCTGAATGCCTATGTGAAGCATCGGGTGCAGGGGCGTTTTAGTGACATGACAGCAGCAGATCGGGCGCTTTACCGGGATAGCTGGCCGGAGCGCCTGAGCCGCTGGTATCGACGTCGCCGGGGGCAGCAGGGGCCACGGCAGGGTGCCTGACTCCCGCAAGCCGCTAGAATAGAAGCCATGCGCAGCGCATCACGATACTTGTTGCAGCTCATGACGGGGCTCTGCCTCTGCCTGCTGTTAGCGCCCGTGCAGGCGGAGGGCCTGCGTTTTGAGGGCCGCGAGATGCTGGCCCCTGAAGGCCATGACCATGAGCGCCGGGCCATCGATGCAGCGCTGGATCGCGTGCGTCTGCGCAGGGAGCGGACAGAAGCAAAGGGCCAGACCACACGGCGTCAGAGTCCGTCCATGGACCGCACTCAGCTCCACTGGCCCCTGCGTGAATCGATTGGCTATCCCAACCCCTCCATTCAGGCCATTTCCGGTTTTCTGGATCAGGACCCGCGCGGAGACCAGCTGCAGGACTGGAACTGTGGCGGTGCGGACGAAGCGCGTACCTATGACGGGCACCGGGGCGTAGACATCTACACCACGCCCTTCAGCTGGTCGCAGATGGAGCAGGGAACGGCCATCGTCATTGCGGCGGCGGACGGCGTCATTGTTGACAAGATCGGTGACTTGCCGGACCGGGCCTGTGATCTGGACAGTCGCTCCGGCAACGTGATCGGGCTGGAGCATGCGGACGGTTTGCTCAGCTTTTATCTGCACATGCGCACCGGCTCGCTGACCAATAAGGGCCTGGGTGACAGGGTGGAGGCCGGCGAATATCTCGGCGTGGTGGGTAGTTCCGGCATGTCGACCGGGCCCCATCTGCACTTTGAGGTTGGCTACTATCAGGGCCGTCGCTGGGTGGTGCAGGATCCCTATGCCGGGTCCTGCAATGACATCAATCAGGACAGCTGGTGGTTTGAGCAGCCGGCCTACTACGAGTCTGGCATCAATGCCATCGCTACCCACAGCCGCTGGTGGCGCTATCCCTCCTGTCCGCAGACGGAGGTCATCAATTACAGCGATGACTTCAAGGCGGGGGACCGGGTCTACCTGAGCGTGGATTTTCGTGACCTGCTCCTGAACCAGGTGGCAGACCTGGAGATTTTTCGTCCGGATGGGAGCAGTGCCTACACGCGGCAGATTGTGGCTGACGTGCCGCATTACTCCGATGCCCTTTATGGCTACAGCTTTCGCTTGCCGGGGGACGCCATGTCCGGGGTCTGGACCTATCAAGTACGCTTCGGTGAGCAGCAACTGTCCCATGAGTTCCGGGTCGGCGTGGAACCGGAGCCACCGCCGGTCATAGCTGCGGCCAACAACGCGTTCAATGGCCTCTGGTATGACCCCAGCCTGGACGGGGAGGGCCTGAATATTGTTACCAGCTCGGTCGGTACCGTGGTTTATTACTACGGTAGCGATGCCCGCGGCCAACGCCTGTGGTTGACCTCAGGCCTGCTGGATCGCGCTTTTGAAGCCGGTGTCAGCGTATCCTTGCCCTTGTACGAGTCCTCTGGCGGTACCTTTGCGCAGCCGATGGCTGCGGCGCAGGGGCTGGCCAGCTGGGGCACGCTGGTGCTGGAGTTTCTGGACTGCAACAACGGCGAGGCCCTGTTGCAGGGTGCTGACGGCGACAAGCGCGCGCTGGTGACCAAGCTGGTGGGCGTGCCCGGCAGCAACTGTGTGGCGGCCCCGTCTGATGCGGCGGCACCCTGGTCCGGCCTGTGGTACGACCCGACCCTCGACGGGGAAGGGTTTAACCTCGTTGTGACTCCGGCTGGCACCGTGCTCTACTACTACGGCTTTGATCGTCAGGGTCAGCGCCAGTGGCTGCTGACCGCGCCGTTCCAAATGGACTTCGCAGCAACGCAAGCCGTGAGCGTGCCGCTGCTCCGGGCCGCGCGCGGCAGCTTCCAGGCGCCCCAGTCCGACGCGCTGGAAGCCTGGGGTAGCGTAGAGCTTGAGGCCCTGTCCTGTGAGCGTCTGGATTTCCAGCTGACGACGCCGGATGGCAATAAGCTCATGCAGGCGCAGCGCCTGGCCGGCGTGACCGGTCTCGACTGCCCCTGAGGCTCAGACTGCGCTGGCGGCGCGCAAACGTTCCAGTCCCTGTGCGATGGATAGGGTCGGGGTGTAGGCCAGATCCCGCCGTGCGGCACTGATGTCATACCAGTGTGCGGTACTCAGCTGTTCCGCTGACCAGCGCGTCAGTGGCGGCTCGTCCTTGCGATCCATGCGCTGCCACCACCACTCGGCCAGCGCACCCGCTACCTGGGCCAGTCGTGGCGAGACCGGTTTCAACTCTGCCGTGACGCCGCTGGCTTCCAGCAGCGCGGCAATCAGCCGGCCCTGAGTCCAGGGTTCTCCATTGGAAATAAAATAGGTCTTGCCGTGACAGGCCGGATTGCGCGTGAGCGCATCCAGCGCATTGAGATGCGCCTGGGCCGCGTTGTCGATATAGACCGTGTCGATGAGCTTGTTAAAGCCCGGCAGTTTGATAACGCCCTTGCGGGCGCGCTCCTGCAAACGCGGCAAGAGCTGGTTATCACCCGGTCCCCAGATCAAATGCGGTCGCAGTGATACGGTGCGCAGGCTGGCATCACTGGCGGCCATCACGGCCTGCTCCCCGGCGGCTTTGCTGCGCGGATAGGGCGCTTCGTAGTGGTCCGGATAGGGTAGCGTTTCGTCACCACCCTCAATATCGCCACCGGCATGCACCACGCTGGGTGAAGAGGTATACACCAGGTCAGCAATGCCGTGTTTCCGGCAGGCATGAATCACATGCTCGGTGCCAGTGACATTGATGGCCTCATAGTCGGCCGGATCACCCCAGGCGCCGGCCTTGCCGGCCGTGTGGATGACCGCCCTGCAGTCGGCTGCCGCGGCGCTAACGGCGTCGGCATCGCTGATGTCACCGAGCCGCTGCTCTATAGCCAGCTGCTCCAGGGCTGATGAGTGGGAGCGCTGCAAGGCAACCGGTTCGTCACCCCGATCCTGCAGCTGTCGGCAGATGGCTTGACCCAAAAAGCCGCCGCCGCCCGTGACCAGAACTTTCATGGCAGGCTCCTTGCCGCCCAGCTTGCCAAAGCCTCGCGGCCGATCTTTGAATTATGGCGGATATCGACCGGGAAGCGTCGATGGAACAGCACCTGGCGCAGTGCACCCAGCGTCTCGTGTTTTGCGGCCATGGCCAGCAACTCGGCGCGCAGTTCCGCGCGCGAAAGTGTGGACCCTTTGGCGCGCTCGATGATCAAAACCGGCTCCTGCTGCGGCCGTTCGCCCAGGCCTACCAGGGCGGCCCTTTCCACTGCCGCATGCGCATTGAAAATGGCTTCAACCTGATCTGCATAGAGCGTGCCACCGGTACTCACCACGCGTTGGGATTTGCGGCCGCAGAACCACAAGCGGCCATGCTCATCGAGGTAGCCGGCATCGCCCATGCGATGCCAGCAGCGGCCTTCATCATCGTAGCTTTTGGCGAGTCGGGTCTGTTCGTCCCGCCGCCAGTAGCTGTCGGTACTGGTGGGTCCATGGACCACGATCTCGCCAATCTCTCCCGGAGCCAGCTGCGGGACCGCGTCGATGCGTTCCAGCACGTCGTCATCGATGGGCACAATCCGCACCCGGTTCGCAGCCAGGGGCATGCCCACGCAGGTGCCGGCGCCGGCGCGTGTTCTGGCCAGCAGTTCGTCTGTTAACTCCGCACTGGACAGGCTGGCGACGGGCAGACACTCGGTGGCGCCATAGGGCGTGTGCACCAGGCCGTCCTTGCCCATAGCTTGCTGCATGCGCTGCACCGTCTCGCCCGGCACGGCGGCACCGGCGGACAGGGCCCGTCTTAGCGTGGGGAAGCGCAGTTGCCGGCGCTGGGCATGCAGGCTGAGGTTTTTCAAGAGCGCCGGTGAGCCGAAGAGATTGGTCACGGAAAACTGTTCAATGGCCTGCTGCAGATAGGCCGGATTGGCCCGTGCCGGTCGTGTTGGATCCATTTTTGGTACCACGGTGGTCATGCCCAGGGCCGGATCAAACAGCGCAAAGGGTGGGAAGGTCGCCAGGTCCACCTCGCCGGCCTGAATGGAAAACCGTTCCTGCAGCAGGGTCACCTGCGCCTCAAAGTGACGGTGTCGGTAGACCACACCCTTGGGTATGCCGGTACTGCCGGAGGTAAACAACAGCGCAGCCATATCCTCGCCCTGCGTATCGGCCAGGGGCGGTGGGCCGCTGGCACCGCGGGCAGCCAGCTGTTTGAGGCTGATGCCGCGCCAGCCCAGGCGTGGGCCCACGGTAACCACCCGCCGGATCGAGCCACGGGCCCAGCCCAGCAGCACCCGCGCCAGCTGCGCCTTGCTGATGCCAATAAAGGCCTCCGGCGCGGCTTCTGCCAGACATTTCTTCAGGGGTTTCAGACCCATGCCCGGATCGATGAGTACAGGTACCGTGCCGGCCTTGAACAGGGCGAAAAAGAGGGCAAAGAAATCCAGCCCTGGCGGCACCATGAGGGCCACACGCGTACCACGCTTGATGCCATAGTCCTGCAGACCGCGCGCATAGGTATCGGACAGCGCGTCCAGCTCCGCATAGCTGGCGGATTGATAGCGCACCAGGCCCCGGCGCACACCGGTCGGATAGTGAATGGCAGGGGCGTCAGGTTGCGCCTGCGCCTGCGCCCGCTGGGCGCGGGT
>JAOZKI010000114.1 GCA_029935455.1 Lysobacterales bacterium
ATGTCCGTGGGCAAATCCGTCGGCAGCGGCAATGGTCGCATGTACCTGTTCCCGTGCCAGCATGGCAGCGAGGGGTTGGTACCCTCCCCCAAGACCTTTGGCCAGGGTTACGATATCGGGGAGCATCTGTTCCTGCTCGAAGGCAAACCAGCTGCCGGTGCGACCGCTACCACTCATGACCTCATCCAAAATGAGCAAGATGCCATAGCGATCGCAGACCGCTCGTATGGCCTGCCAGTAGCCCGGTACCGCGCAGACTGCGCCCAGCGAAGCGCCCACCACCGTCTCCGCCATGAAGGCAGCGACATGCTCCTTGCCACAGCGCTGAATGGTTTGCTCCAGTTCAGACGCCAGCTGTGTCACTAGCTCACTGTCGCTAAGGCTGGCAGGTGTGCGCCGATAGCCATAGCAGGGGCTGACCTGGGGCCACTGATGGAGCAACGTCTCATAAGGGCTGCGTCGTTTGCGGTGGCCGGTAACGGACAGTGCCCCCAGCGTGTTGCCATGGTAGCTCTGGCGGCGGGAAATGATCAGGTGCCGGGTTGCTTCACCGCGTGCCCGATGATAGCTATGTGCCAGCTTGATGGCGGCCTCATTGGCTTCCGAACCACCCGCTAAAAAATAGCTGTGGGCGCCAGCTTCGGGAAAACGCGCGGCCAGCGCGTGTGCCAACTGTTCCTGGGCAGCGTTGGTAAAAAACTGTGTGTGCGCGAAGGCCAGCTCGTTGAGCTGGGCCTTAATGGCAGCGATAACGGCGGGGTGCCCATGGCCCAAAGTTGAAATGGCGGCGCCCCCGCTACCGTCGAGATAGCGGCGTCCATGGGCATCCCATAGATAGACACCGTGGGCGCGAACCGCCTGCGGATAGTGCTGACCCGGGCTGCGATAGAAAACCGAACTCATGGGCACAGTGAACGTTGCAGCTCTGATCCACCGAATCCCCGGGTGTGGAGGTGCGGACGGCAGTCTCCAGCCCGCCTTGGGCGGACTGGCATCTTAAGCATTAGCTGTTTGATCAGTCCTCGCAAAAGGCTTTGAAGGCCTCAGGCGTGTTTTCAAAGCCTTCTGCTTCCGCCAGTTCCCAGGGGCGTTCGCACTGCTGGGTCTTGGCGCACCAGCGGTAACCCGCGGACCCAATGCAGCCATGCTCATCCCGATCCGCACCCACGAGTCCTTCTCGCGGTGCTGCCGGCGCTTCTGGTGCATCCGGGGCTGCAGGTTCTGTCGCAGATGGCATGGCGGGCGCCTCAGGTTTGGCAGGTGGCGTTGGAGGTTGCGGATCGCAAGCTGCCAGGCACAGGGCCAGCACAGCAGCGCTTAAGCAGATCGGTTTCATGGGACTTCGCTCCTCTTGTGTCGGTTAGGGCAATCATAGGGTCGGTCGGGCTTAGAAGTCAGCCGTGCGATCTCGGACTTCGAAGCCGCTCTCCATGGTCAGCGTGGTGGGCTCTGTGATGGCAGTGACAGCCTCGCGCACATGAATGCTCTCCACGGCTTGGGTGAGATAGGTCTTGTAATAGTAGACGCCGCGTTGCGTGTCTGCTGCCGATGTCCAGATCGTGTAGTCGGTCAGCATGCCACCCTCGGCGCTATCGCGTATGGCACCTTTAGGAATATCGAAGGTATTCAGGATATGAAAGGCCTGAAAAATTGCGTCGCTACTCGTGGCTGCAGGCAAGGCACTATTGGCAAAAGCGGCAGCGCGTACGAAGCGGGTCGGGGAGGTCATATCCCCGGGCAGCCCCAGCATGCCAGAGCCTTGACCGAAGGGGGCGATGGCTTCATCACCCACCGCCACTGCGCCTCGGTTTTCGGCCCGCAGGCCCACGTAGTTGCGCAAATTGGTCAGGTGCCAGTCATAGCTGGGATTGTTGGTGACCACGTTGACCGTGTTGTCGTGAATGGTGAGGCCGGCAGCGGTGTATTCGATCACGATGGATGCACCGCTGGCGTCAGTAACGGCGTAGTGGAAGGGTGCAAAGCCGTCGATAGCATCCACATAGGTTCCAACTACCTCAATGTCATTCAGTGCCGAGCGGACTTCCTCCACCGTTTTGAACTGGCCCAGAATCCAGTTGCCCATCTCATCAGATGAGACCGCGCGTCCCCGGTTGTCCTCGGTGGCCTCCGCAAACGCGGCCGGGCCGTAAAAGTAGAAGGCGCCGAAATAGAGGCCTTCCGTATTCATGCCGTCGAAGACGATGGGCATGTCCAGACCGTTCGCGCCCAGGAAGCCGTATTTCGCGGTGAAGCGAAAACCTTCCAGGTCCGGATTCAGAACCAGGGTTTGCAGTTCCGTACCGGCCGGTACGGCGTAGATATTGGACTGAATGTCGAAACTGAACTCCATGGTTCGCGCTGGCACGGTACCGCCGTCCTCGGCGTGCAAAATAATACCGGTGCAAGCCAGCGCGGCAGGCAGGCCGATCAGAAAGGTCAGTGCTGTGGTGGCCAGGGCCCGAAGGGTGCCTGAGTTCTTCCTTGCCGTGTAATTCATGGTGTTTCCCCCGTGTAAAACTGTCTTTGTCGCTGCCGTGTTTGTCACGACACCAGCCGCAAGGTACCAAGCTGTGACGGAATTCAGGTGCCCATGGCAGGCCAGTTCGGCTCGCTTAAGCCCTGCCCGCTAGCCATAGAGCAGGCCGGTGTGCCTGGCCTGTCATGACGGCGCGATCACAGCGCCCGGGTAAACTCCCGACCTTTCACAATTAGGACGGCGACGCGGTAGTGCCTGCACCGTTCGCATCGCTGGAGTGGCAATATGTTGAGCAGCCTGACCCTGACCCTGGCCATGATGGCATCCAGCCCTGTGGGCCTGGATCGCTACCTTGAGCGCGCCATCGAACGCGGCGTACCGCTCTACAATAATGGCGATCCGGCCGCCTGCGCAGCCGTCTATGCTACTGCTCTGGAAGCCGCCGCTGGCTGGCAGGGATGGGCGCAAAATGGCGCTGAGGCCAAGGGGCTGAATTTTGCACTGCAGCGTGCCGCAGCGCTGGACGACCCGAGCGAACAGGCCTGGGCCTATCGACGACTGATTGATCGCCTGCTGGCGGGAGAGGAGATCGCCATGCCTGAGCTGGCGGCGGCGACGCCCTTGTATGATTTTTCCAATCTCGATCAACTGGAGCGCTGGCGCATTGTGGTCGACGGGGTCATGGGTGGCCGCTCCACCGGCGCGCTCAGTCTGGAAGACGATGTGATGGTGTTTACGGGCGAGACATCGCTGCGTAACAACGGCGGCTTCTCTTCCATTCGGGCGCCATTGCCTAGCGGGGCCATGGCGGGTTACGACGCGCTGCGGATTCGCGTGCGTGGCGATGGGCGTACCTACATCCTCGGTGCGGCGACTCGTGGGGGTCGTGGCAACAGTTACTGGGCGCGCTTTGAAACCACCGCGGATGAATGGGTGACAGTGACCGTGCCTGTGAACGAGATGGTGCGACAGTTTTTTGGCAATCCCTTGCCCGGGGAACTGGATCCGGCGCGTGTGCGGGGTCTCGAGATTTACATTTACGACAAACAGGAGGGGCCATTTCGCTTGGAGGTGGCGCAGATTGACGCGGTACAGGCCGGGACCGGCTGAGTTAACCGTTAAATTTTGAGCAGGCCTCCACCGGTCCAGGTCCCTCACGTATACTGCCGAGCTTGATTTCAAACAGCTACGAACGGCGTATGAGCAATACAGACAAAGCGGGGGAACTGGGCGCCAAAATCGTCACAATCGCGCGTCTGTGGCTGCTGACTTTTTTTGCCTTCAGTCTCGGCATTTATCTCTACGATCGAGAGCTCTGGCCCCATGGTTTGATTCAGGATACGAAGGCGTTACTGGAAGGTGACGCTGAGCGCAGCGTGGAGAATTCGGTGGCGAAGCTCAGCAATGATCTGGGCGGCGTCCCGCATCGGCACCTGGTCAAGCCGCGAGTTCCTTTCGAGCCGGTCAGCGGTCATCGCCCCGTGCAATCGCTGCCTCTACGTGACGTGCGCGATCTGCCAACGGTGGCGCTCGCACCGGATGCGCCGCAGGGCTTCCGCCTGTTGCACGGAACGTTCGCTTTCGAGGACGCGCTGCACGGCGTGGTTTTGCTGGCGCCCGATGGCAGCGTGCTGCGACACTGGGAGATTACTCAGGAAGACGTCGAGTGGAATCATCGACCGGATACCAACATTAATCCGCACGGTGTAGCGATTAATCCTGAGGGCGCGCTATTTCTGGCTTTTGACGGCGGTACATCACTGCGTCGCATGAACTGGTGTGGTGCTGTGGACTGGGTGACCATGGGCGGGTTTCACCACTCGGTCGATCTCAATGAGGATGGCGTGCTCTGGACCTGGGGTCAGGTCAAGCACGATCAGCCTTTTGGGGCCTACATGCTGCGTATGGATCCGGCTACGGGATCGGTGCTGGATTCCATCAAGCTGACCGACGTGATTGCGGCCAATCCAGATATCGATATTTTTGCCATTCGCCAGAAAGACACAAACACGACATCAACCTACGAGGAAGACCCCTGGCACGCCAATGACGTGGAGGCGCTGTCTGCTCGCCAGGCTCAATACTATGAGCAGTTGGCAGCTGGCGATCTGCTGGTCAGCCTGCGGTCCTTGAACCTGGTGTTTATCATGGACCCGGAATCGCTGCATGTTAAGTGGTGGCGCCAGGGTCTGGTGCGGCGCCAGCATGACCCTGACTTTAACGACCGCGGCACCATATCGATCTACGACAACAACATGCATCGGGGAAAGTCGCGTATTGTTGATTTGGACCCCGTGAGCTACGCGGCCAGCACGACCGTAGCCGGCGATCAACACAAATTCTACAGCTGGCGGCGGGGCAAGCATCAGGAATTACCCGATGGCAGCTGGTTGGTGACATCTGCCGAACAGGGGCGGGTTTTTGAGGTGGGTTCAGACGGTAGCGTGCAGTTTGAATTCCTAAATCGCTTCGACGATGAGCGCGTTCTTACGCTGGCAGAAGCGATCTGGCTGGCGCCCGATTACTTTACTGACCTGCCTGACTGTGAAGACCTATCGGCAGGGGAGCAGGTCGCACCCTGAGGTTTTGCGGGTGTTTAAGCAAGGGCGCTTAGAGCGTCGCAGGCGTGTGGGATCGAACCCCCAAGGGTATTCGCGGATAGAAAGAGGATGTAAAAATGGGTAAGGACAACGTGTTGCTAGAGGCAGAATTTGATCCTGCCGTTAAAAATTACTGGCGTTTCTCGGTAGCGCTGGCGCTATTTTTTACGTTTGTAGGTT
>JAOZKI010000061.1:0-10730 GCA_029935455.1 Lysobacterales bacterium
AGCTCAGGGGCAGCAGTTTGAACGGGCCAGCGCGCTGTTTCAGAGCGGTCGAGATTTTGCTGCGCGCGGCGATACGGCGCGTGCTCTCGAGCGCTACCAGGCAGCACTGCAGCTGGCTGATGCCATTGCGGCTGGGGACCTGGGTACGGAGATTCGTGAGAGTCTCCTTACCATTCATGGCAGCCAGAACGATGTCACGGCCAGCAGCGCGGTACTCAAGGCCATTGAGACGCAATTGCTGGAGGAGGGCGCTGGCGATGAGCTGGCGTTGAATTTGTTGCGCCAGGCACGGTTGCTCAACCAGACCTATCGTTATCGAGAAGCGCTGGTTGTTCTGGAGCAAGCGCTGGACTTTGAACACAACAGCGCCACCCGGGCCCAGTTGCAGCTGGAACAGGCCCGGGCCTTTTTCGAGCTGGGCGATCTGGCGCAGGCAGAGCGGTGGGCCAGCGCCGCGATTATGGCGCCCGGGGGTAAGAACTATCGGCGACCGACCACGGTGCTGGATGTCGCTTACGGAATCAACGTGCTGGCCGGCGTGGCTCGCGCCCAGGGGCAGTGGCCGCGCATGCGTGCCGCCCGCCAGGCCCAGCAGCCCTACCTGAATGATGCCCAGAGCCGCGCCGCCTGGGACTGGGAGCGCGCACAAGATGCAATGTCCGAGCCGGGTCAATCAAGCCGCGCTTTTGGGCCACTGAGTGAACTCGCAAATCGGGCGCAGGCTCCCCAGAACTGGCGTGATATGGCACAGATCGAGCTTTGCGCTTTGCAGCCTGAGTGCAACCCTGCCCGGGCGCGGGCAGCGTATGGGCGGCTATTGGGAAGTGGGGTGCCCCGTCACGCGGCAGCCGGAGCCTGGGGCTGGGCCAAATTACAGCGACGCAGCGGTGATGCGGCGGGCGCCCGGGCCACCCTCACCTCTCTGGTCGAGGATCTGACTTTCTATCGCTATGCCTTGCCCGGCGTGCTGGGCTCCTGGTACTGGCAGCATCTGCCGACGCTACAGCAAAGCTATCTTGATCAGTTGGCTCTGGCGCAAAAGCCGCTGGAGCTGCTGCTGGGCTTGGCGCGTATGCGCTGGCTGACAGCTGCGCAGGAAGGGCTCGCGCTGCCTTTTGCGACCGATTCCTGGTGGCAGGCAGCCGGCTCGGAGGGTGACGCGCCGGAGGCGCAGATACGCTCAGATCTTGCTCAGCAAGCGGCGCAAGCATTGAGCGCCAGTGCGCAGCAGGAACTGCTGGCCGCTCTGGAGGCAGCGCGCGCACGCCATCAGCGGCTGTTGGCTTTTCTGGATCGCGAGGCGCTACAGCAATGGCTGGCCGCGCTGGGTAGAAATGAGGCGGTGCTTGACTTTCATCTCAGCGGAGCACGGTTGCTGGCGGTGCTGGCAACGGCCAGCAACGTTCGCCAATTCGATCTGGGGCGCGCGCCGGATGCTGCGGTCTGGGCGGATGTCGCCAGGGATGCCAGTGTGCTCGAAGGTGCAGCCTTCGATGCATTGCTGTCGCGCTGGGGCGACCGGTTGTTGGAGCCGCTCAAGCAGGCGCTGCCAGAGACGGTCTATGTGCCCGCCAATGCGGCCCTGGCGGGTCTGCCTTTGAATGCGCTAGTGCTGGACCGGGCGCGCTTTGGCGATCGCCATCGCGTGTATCGTCTGGCCAGCTTTCCAGCCCGGAAACTGGCGCAGGACCTGTTCCTGTCGCCGGCGGAAGGGGGTGCCTGGCTCGCGGGTGCAGGCACTGATTTCAGCCCCGGCTTTTTGGATCGTATCGGTAGCAATCTGGAGCTGCGCGCGGTCATGCAACCCTTCATCGGGCCTGCTTTGACTGTGGTGCAAGGCTCAGCCCTGCTGCCCGATGAATTTCTTTCTCCGGCTTATGCCAGCGCGCCCTTATTGCATCTTGCCATGCCTGCCGTGCTCCTTCCGGCGCAACCGGCTCTGTCCTATCTGGAGCTTTCTGAGCCCCGTCGCGGGGCTGGCCGCACGCACTTCACAGCCGCTGGTTTGGCGACCGCCGCCAATTCTGCCCGTCTGGTCACCCTGAGCCAGGTGCAGCGCAGGGCGCCAGAGGCAACGCTATTCGCCAGTGGGCGTCCGCCCCTCGTGAGTGAGCTTCTGGCGGCCGGCGCGCGCCAGGTGCTGGCCAGTCACTGGCCCAGTGACGATGCGGCTGCCGCCGCATTTTTCACCCACTTCTACGCACAGTTGGCAGAGCTGGAAGATCCCTTGTTGGCTTTGCGGGCAACGCGTCAGGCCATGGCGTCCGATGCGAGCGATCGCAGCGCTCAGCGTTTCGATATCTGGTTGGACTGATTGGTCGGGCTCTCTGCGTGCCTGGCCTAAGGTCAAGCGGCGGGTGGCACGCTATGGCGGCGCACGCTAGGCTTGAGACAGGGCGGTGCCACCACCTCTGGCAAGGCACCTTTGTCCTTATGCGGAGACCTGACCATGAATCGACTGGGTTCACTGTGCTTTCCTATAGCGATGCTTGCGCTGCTGGGCGCTTGTGCGACCAGCCCGACGGGCCGCCATCAGCTCATGCTGGTCTCCGAGGACCGCGCCATTGCTGAGTCCAAATCGGCCTATGTGGCCACCGTGCGTGAGCTCGATTCCCAGGGGCAGATCTCCCAGGATCCCATGATCAATCGTCGAGTTAAGGAAATCACCGGGCGTCTGATCACTCAAGCCATTGTGATGCGCCCCGATGCGGCAGATTGGGACTGGAGCGTGGTGGTGATTGATGATCCAAGCAATGTGAATGCCTGGTGCATGGCGGGCGGCCGCATGGCGGTTTATACCGGTTTGCTTGAACAGGTTCGGCCCACCGATGACGAATTGGCCCAGGTTATGGGACACGAAATTGCGCACGCGTTGGCCAATCACACGGCGGAAAAAATGTCGGTGCGCATGGCCAGCACGATCGGCGTGCTGGCCGTGGGTATCGCCTCCGATAGCCACGGCGCGGCGTTGGGCGGGGCGGCGTTGGCGGCGACCTATGCCATCAACATGCCCAACAGTCGTACCGCTGAAACGGAAGCCGATCGTATTGGCATTGAGCTGGCCGCCAGGGCCGGTTACGACCCGGCGGCGGCGGCCACCTTGTGGCAGAAAATGGGGACTGTGGGTGGTCAGGCACCGCCGCAATGGATGAGCACCCATCCTGACCCTCAAAACCGACAACAGCGGTTGAGTGAGTTGGAGCCGGAAATGCGCGTCTACTATGACCCGGGCGCCTCGCACCCGGTTTACCGCCTTTAGCGCGCCGTGTCTGCCTGGGGCTTCATGCGCACGGCAATTACCTGACCTTCGGCGGTGAGCTGCCCGCCGGACAGGACGCGCACCTGAACCACCGCCTTGCGCGCAGAGGCATCGGAAACAGAGGCTTCCAGGCGCACCGGCTGGCCGTTCATGGGGGTTGGGGCGCGATATTCCACGTGCAGCGAGGCGGTCACGCAGCGCGGTGGCAGGCCACCCTCAGCGGCTTGAAAGTGCGCGGCGCCCGTGGCGATGCCATGGCAGTCGATAAGTGAAGCGATCAGCCCCCCATAGACCACACCAGGAACGCCTAGCTGGTCTTCTCTCGGCAGATATTCTGCAATCACCAGGTGACCCTCTCGATGGCTTTTCAGCTGCAATCCTGAGGTGTTTTGCGAACCGCAGCCGTAGCACCGTTGGAAACCCTCGTCGTATTGATCCTGAATGGCGATTGCCTGCTCGCTCATGACTTAACTCTCTTTTAGTGCGCGCCGCAGAGCGCGAATATGTTCCGGACCCACACGGCAGCAGCCGCCGATGGCGTGGGCCCCCGCATGGTGCCAGTCCTGTGCCGCGGCGGCCACTTCCGTGGCCGTGGCGGTTCCACACCAACGATTGGCGGCCGCATCGTAACGTTCACCAGAGTTTGGGTAAACCAGTAAAGGCATACCCGGTACCGTGTCGCGCATGATCCGTAACAGGGCGGGGACATGTTGTGGGGCGGTGCAGTTGATGCCCAGGGCCCGCACCCGCGCATGCTCATGGAAGAGCGGGGCGACTTCGGCCAAGGGGGTGCCGTCACTAAGATGCGTGTTATCACGGCAGCAAAAGCTGACAAAGGCCGGCAGCTCAAGGTCCTGCAGAAGCTCGGCCAGGACCCGCGCCTCCTGAACATTGGGGATGGTTTCGCAGGCCATCAGATCAGGTTTTGCTGCCGCCAGAACACCGAGTCGCTGCGCATGAAAGGCCGTGAGCGCCTCACGGGATACCGCGTAGCGCCCGCTATACTCGGAGCCGTCATGCTGCACTGCGCCCCAGGGACCGACGCTGGCGGCCACCAACGCGTCTGGTGCCCCGGCCGCGACGCAGGCTTCCCGGGCCAACTGCACCGAGCGTTGTAGCAGTGCATCCGCTTCGCTGGCATTGAGTCCCAGACGGGCGAAGCCAGCCCGACTGGCCTGATAGCTGGCGGTTATAAGCAGTTCAGCACCGGCTTCAAGATAGGCCTGGTGCGCTGCTCGAATGGCAGCCGGACGTTCCTGCAGTAGGGCCGCGGACCAGAGGGTGTCGTGGAGCGACTCACCGGCTTGCTCAAGCTGTGTGGCAAGGCCCCCATCAAGAATTCTGGGTCGTGGCTGGTGCAACCAACGGTCAAAGCGTTGAACAGGGCAGGGTTGGGGCATGGTGCAATCCCAGGCTCGCATGGAATGAGCGCACTATCATGCCAGAGCTGAAGGGGTGCAGTATGCTGCACGGGTGCAACAATCGGTGAAACTACAGTGATTCAGAAACCTTACATGCTGCTATGGCTATTGCTTTGGATCGGCATCAGCCCGTGCTTTGCCACCTCTGCATCTGCAACGGTCGAAGACGCCGGTCAGGGCTGTTCCGGGGGGCAGCAAGCCGGCCGTTACCAGCTTGTGGAAATCGAGCATGATGGCGTGCTGCGTCGCTACCAACAACGTTTGCCCAACGGTTTTGACTGCAAGCAGCGCTACCCGCTGCTGGTCGGGGTACATGGCTACGGCGGTTCCGGGGTCTATTTTGCTGAACAATGGGCTCAGGTCACCAAGCTGTTGGATCAGCACCAGGTGATCGCCATCTTTCCCGATGGTTTGCTGGCCGCTGCGGAGCGTCCAGATACGCGGGCTTTCAATGACCTGGCATCTCGACATGATCGGGGTCCCGATGGACTGACCTGCGAGCCGCCACCCTATGCTTATCTGACTTTCGAGAACTGCCCGCTGGATGAAACGCAGCGAATCTGCTCCTGGGGTGTGAGCTGTGCGGATGATGAGGGTTTCTTTCGCACGATCATTACGGCCACCATGGCCAGCCTGCCGATCGATGGGGCGCGGGTGTGGCTGGTGGGCTACAGCCAGGGTGGATCTACCGTACATGGTCTCGCTCCGGGCTTGTCGGACCTGGTCACCGCAGCGGTACCCATGCACGGTTTCTCAGCCAACGGTTTTGCCCAGGGTGCGGAAGGGGCCGTTTCCTACCTGTCGATTTGGGGGCGGGCGGATCGCAGTGTTCGGGCGGATGGCCTGGTGGGTAGCGATCGTTTGATCTATGACAGTGCTGAGGAGCACAGCCGTGCCTGGGCGGCCAGTCAAGGATGTGCCGCGCAAGCCGAGGCCTGGCCCAGTGCTTCCGATGGCATCAAGGGCTGGGGCTGCAGTCATTACCCGAACTGTAATTCGGGTGTGAGCGTGGTGAGTTGTGGCTGGGATGGTGCCCATGACTGGCCACGGAGCAAAGGGCGGGATCTGGCCTGGGATGTGATCTGGCCTTTCTTGCTGTCGGATAGGAGCTCGAGTGAATTATATGAAACGAATTAAAAAACAATAAAAACAATAATAAAAAAACTAAAAATCATGTAAAGTCTAGTTATGTATTGTCTGGCGGACACAGGAATTCCAGGGCCTTCTCACGACGGCAGGGGCTCAGATGCTGCCAGCGTTGGGGCAGGTGTTCGCTTTTCATGGCGCCAGCCGGTGTGAGCCCCTAAGAAGCTTTTGTAGTCGCGAATTAAAATTCGCATTATAGCCAAGGGAAAGCGGCCCACTCAGCTCCCCGCTGACGCTATAATTCGCGCCCTGTTTAGCCGCTTTAGCGATGAGTTAGCCATGGCCCAGTACGTTTTTACCATGAACCGCGTCGGCAAGATTGTGCCGCCCAAGCGCGAGATCCTGAAAGATATTTCCCTGTCCTTTTTTCCCGGTGCCAAGATCGGCGTGCTTGGTCTTAACGGCGCAGGGAAATCTACCCTGCTGCGCATCATGGCGGGCGTGGATACGGACATTGAGGGCGAGGCTCGTCCCATGGCAGATCTGAAAATCGGCTACCTGCCTCAGGAACCGGAGCTGGACGAGCAACGAACCGTGCGCGAAAACGTTGAGGACGGCCTGCGCGAACCGCTGGATGCACTGCAGGGCCTTGAGGCGGTTTATGCGGCCTATGCAGAGCCCGATGCGGATTTTGATGCACTGGCGAAAAAGCAGGAGCGTTTCGAGGGCGTCATCGCAGCCTGGGATGCACACAATTTGGAGCATCAACTGGATGTGGCGGCCGATGCGTTGCGCCTACCGCCCTGGGATGCGTCTGTGGCCAACCTTTCCGGTGGAGAGCGACGCCGCGTGGCGCTGTGTCGTTTGCTGCTGTCCAAACCAGATATGTTGTTGCTGGACGAACCAACCAACCATCTGGATGCGGAGAGCGTGGGTTGGCTGGAGCAGTTTTTGGTGGAATTTCCAGGCACGGTGGTGGCTATTACCCATGATCGCTACTTTCTGGATAACGCAGCGGGCTGGATTCTTGAATTGGACCGGGGCCGCGGTATTCCCTGGGAAGGCAATTACAGTTCCTGGCTGGAGCAGAAGGAGCAGCGTCTGGCCATCGAGGAGAAGCAGGAAGCGGCGCGCAAGAAAGCCATTCAGCATGAGCTGGAGTGGGTCCGGGCCGGGGTCAAAGGCCGGCAGGCCAAGGGCAAGGCCCGCTTGCAGCGTTTTGAAGAGCTCAATTCGCAGGAATTCCAGCAGCGTAATGAGACCAATGAGATCTACATCCCCACTGCCGAGCGCCTGGGGGACAAGGTGATCGAGTTGGAGGGCGTGTCCAAAAGCTTTGGTGACAAACTGCTGTTTGAGAACCTCAGCTTCAACGTACCCAAGGGCGCCATCGTGGGCGTGATTGGCGGTAACGGTGCGGGTAAATCCACCCTGTTTAAGCTGATCTCCGGGCTGGAGGAGCCGGACAGCGGCAGCGTCAGCCTCGGTCAAACGGTGCAGCTGGTCAACGTGCTGCAGTTACGCGACGATCTGGACGATAGCAAGACCGTGTGGGAGGCCGTTTCTGATGGACACGATCAGCTACAGGTCGGTAACTTCCAGATGCCTTCCCGTGCCTATGTGGGGCGCTTCAATTTCAAGGGCTCGGACCAGCAGAAAACCGTGGGCAGCCTGTCCGGTGGTGAGCGGGGTCGCCTGCAACTGGCCGTAGCACTCAAGCAGGGCGGTAATGTGCTACTGCTGGATGAACCCTCCAATGACCTGGATGTGGAAACGCTGCGGGCGCTGGAAGAGGCCCTGCTGGCCTTTCCCGGCTGTGCGTTGGTGATCTCCCATGATCGCTGGTTCCTGGATCGTGTGGCCACGCATATTCTGGCCTTCGAGGGTAACAGTGAGGTGACCTTCTTCGAGGGTAACTACACGGAGTACGAGGAAGACCGCAAGCGCCGCCTTGGCGACGATGCGGCGCCAAAGCGCGTGCGCTACAAACGCTTGAAATAGCCGTGCTGAGCATGCCCTGCGCGCACGGCAGCCGCCAGGCTCTGTACGTGCGGGTCCGGATGGCCGGTCGCTTCCAGGGCCTGATCCAGCCGCAGCACATACTCGCTATTGGGCCCCGAGGGGCCCTTGCTGGCTAGTATCTGCGCGGCCATCGCAGCCGTGCTGGCCGGCCCCAGGAAGTCCGGGTTCTGTTCGCTAGCGCGCCAGGTAAGACCCGGCACTCGGCGTCCATCCTCAAGCGTTAGGGGCAGGACTAGCCGTTCGTATCCTGCCTGTTCACGTTGATCCAGCGCCGCCAGTATCTGCGCCTGTTCCGCTTCCGGAAGCGCATAGGCGCGTCCCCAGCACCGACTGTCGGGTCGCGCTATCAGCGTCACGACCCGTCCCGGGGCACCGGGTATGCCCCGGTGGTCTGGCGAGCCCTGCCAGAAGCGACGAACCCAGCCGTCTACGCAGGCCGTTGCACGACTTTCATAGGCAAAGTCCGGTCGCCAAATGAGCGAGCCATAGGCAAAAATCCAGCGCGGAAGCCTAGCTTGTGACATGGGGTGAGCTAGGCCTTGGACGCACAAGTGGGCTGTGAGAGCGTGGGGGCAAGGAACTCATTGAAAGGGCTACCGGGCAATGGTCAGACAGCAGCATAGCCCCGGGTGATGGAAGCTGGCAACGAAGGTATATGGCTGGCGCTTTACACAGGCTCCGGCTTGGGGGACAGTGAGCGCTCCTCGCGTCAAGAGTCAGCGCCAGCCTATGCACCAGAACCTATTGATTCTGAGTCGTGATGCCCATGAGTATGCGGCCCTGCTCAACGATCTTGCTGATGATGCTATGCAGCTGCTGCCCTGTGAGGACGCGACCGCGTTGCCCGCAGCGGCGGCTACCGCGCAGCTTTGTCTGGCAGACCCGGGTTTGCTGGTGCCGGTGCTTCCCGAGCTACCCCGGTTGCGCTGGGTACAGTCGACCTGGGCCGGGGTGACACCGCTATTGCCGGCTGCGCGTCAGGGTTTGCAAGTCAGTGGGGTCAAAGACGTTTTCGGCCCGCAGATGGCTGAATATGCACTGGGCTATATGTTGGCCCATGTGCTCGAGCGGGATATGCGTGCACAGGCACAGGCCGAACAACGTTGGTATGACGCGCCCACCGGGACTCTACGTGGACGACGCCTGGGCGTGATGGGGACCGGTTCCATTGGCGCGGAGCTGGCCAGACGCTGCGCGATCTTTGGTATGGATCCGGTGGGCTACAGCCGCAGCGGTCGACAGGTTGAGCCCTTTGTTCAGGTTTATGGTGCGGCGCAACTGGAGGCATTTCTGCAAGATCTGGATGTGCTGGTGGCGGTTTTGCCGGACACGCCAGCCACCAGTGGTTTGCTGGATGCCTCGACCTTGCGGACCTTGCCAGCGCATGCACAGCTCATCAACGTGGGGCGGGGCAGCCTGATCGTAGAAGAGGATCTGCTGACGGTACTGGCAGAGGGCCATCTCGGTGAGGCGGTGCTGGATGTGTTTCAGCAGGAACCCTTGCCGCCGGAGCATGGGTTCTGGCAAGCGCCCCGTCTGCGTTTGACCGCCCACGTGGCCGCGCAGAGCTGGCCAGCAGATATCGCCGCTGTATTCCGGAAAAACTTTAAGCGTTACTCCCAGGGCAAGGCGCTGTTGTATGAGCTAGACGCCGCACGTGGCTACTAGTGTCTGCCTTCAGGGGCTGAGGCTGGCCTGAAAAGCGTCGATGGCAGCTGCGCTGGGAGCGGTCTGGGCACCCTTGCGGGTGGTTGCCAGAGCGCCCGCGATACAGGCCCGTGCCAGGGCCTCTGCCGGCGACAGACCCGATAGAAGACTGACGCAGAGACAGGCTGTGAAGGCGTCTCCGGCGCCTACCGTATCGATGGCCTGTACCGCCGGTGAGCGGCTGGCGGCCAGACGCTGGCCCCGCTGCAGCAGTTCCGCTCCGGCGGCGCCATGGGTGATGGCCAAAAGTCCCTGATAATTCTGAAGCTGGGGGCCAATGGCCTCCGCCTCCAGTTCGTTGACCACCAGCAGGTCCGTCTGCCCAAGCAAGGCAGCTGCCACCGGGCGCGCCGGCGCTGCGTTCAGGCAGAAGAATCCAGCATGTCGGGTAGCCGCCTCAACCAGTGTCTCCATGGGGATTTCCAGTTGCGCCAGCAGGCCGTCGCAGTGCGGCAGCTCCAGCTGGTCAGCCCGTACCTGCGCGTTGGCTCCGGGTGCCACCACAATCTGATTTTCTCCCTGGCGGTCGACGAGAATCATGGCCAGGCCGGTTGCCGTCGAACGCAGCCGCTGCACGCCGCTGAGATCGACGCCTTCCCGCTGCAGCTGTTCGAGTGCCGGATTGGCGTGAGCATCGTCACCGACACAGGCCAGTAGAGACACTTCCGCACCCAGGCGCCGCGCGGCCAGCGCCTGATTGCCGCCCTTGCCGCCAGCGTGCTGCTCCAGCGTAGCGCCGGTGAGGGTCTCGCCGGGGCGTGGAAAGCGGTCGATATGCGCGACCAGGTCCAGATTGACCGAGCCCAGCACGCTCAGATGTGGTGGCCTAGCTGGCATAGCGCTTCAGGCTCCTTGTTAGCAGGTCAAAAAAGCCGTCAGCGTTGACGGCATGTAACCAATGGGCGTTGGCTGCCTGTGCGGTCACCTGCCAGAAATCTACGGCGGTGTGTCCCTGGGTCAGGGGAGACTCGGTTTCCACGGCGATATGGCAGTCACGTCCGCTAAACAGTTCCGGTTCCAGCAGCCAGGCGATGGTGCAGGGGTCGTGGAGGGGCGCGCCTTCGCTACCGTATTTATCGCAATCAAAGCGGTTGTAATACGCGAGCATGGTGGCCACCGCACCTGCGACCCTGTCGCTCTGGGCTTGCAGGGTCTGCAGCCAGTGCTGCGGCACGGGAACCTGATGGGTGACGTCAAGACCCGCCACGACCAGCGGGCGCCCGCAAGCAAACACC
>JAOZKI010000061.1:10740-16096 GCA_029935455.1 Lysobacterales bacterium
GAGGATCTACGTAGATATTGAACTCCGCGGAGGGGGTGATGTTACCGCCTTCCCGCATGGCACCGCCCATGAGCACGATTTCACGTATGCCGCGCCTGATGGCGGGCTCTGTCTGCAGGGCCATGGCGATATTCGTAAGCGGGCCGGTGGGCACCAGGGTGATGCTCGCCGGCTCTGCATCCAACAGCGTCTCGATAAGAAACGGCACCGCATGCTGATCCTGCAGCGCTTGCTGGGGCTCCCACAGCTCCAGGCCATCCAGGCCGCTGCTTCCGTGCACATGCTCGGCGGTACGTAGGTCACGCCGGAGCGGCGCTTCGCAGCCCGCGAAGATCGGCACATCAGCACGCCCGGCCAGCTCACAGATCAGTCGCGCGTTGCGTTCGGTCAGCGCCAGGGGCACGTTACCGGCCACGGCACACACACCCAACACGTCCAGTTTCTCGGGCCATGCCAGGGCCATAAGTAGCATGACGGCGTCATCCTGACCCGGATCACAGTCGATGATTAGGCGGTGCTTCATGCGCGCATTATAGGCGCTATGGCCCCGGTTCTGCCGTTTCCGAACGTGCTTTTTTGGGTCAAAAAAAACGGGCCCCGAAGGGCCCGTCCAAAGCACTGTAAGAACACGTCAGTCAGGGCGTTTCTGCGCCGCTGGCGATAAAACGGAAGCTGCTGACTTCGCCCGCATCCGCATCACCCGAGCCAAGGCTGAGTGCGTGGTAGTTGTTGGTCAGCCATAGTGGTAGCTGATCCGCATAGTGTGGGCTGAAGAACACGCCACTGCGGCCACCGGGGATAACTTCCTCTCCCTGGGGGCCGTCTGGCGTCAGCGTGCCGATAAAGCGACGTGCCGGGCCGGCACCGAACATGAAGTCGTTCAGTCCATCGGCACGGGCGCTGTGGCTGGATGCATCGACGGCACCGCGGCCACCGGCGCGCGCCACACCGGGAAGATCCGGCGCGAGATCGCTCAGACCACCCCCGTTAGGCACGTTGAAAGGATCGGCGCCCAGCGGGTGGTTGAAGACGATGCGGTGCAATTTGCCCCAGCGGTAATCTGACAGGGTCGTCGAGTTGGCAAAAGCCGGCGCGAACTCATCGGAAGCCAGCAGATCCAAACTGGACAACAGGCTGAACAGGATCAGAATGTCGCGTTGATCCGCGGGGCTGGGCGTATCCGGCACGTTAAAGAACGGTATGCCTGAGGCGCCAATACCATTGCTTTGCTCAAAGGTCACCAGCAGGTTAAGCAAGGCGCTGACGGCCAGGGAGTCGCCGGGCAGATAGTTGGCGTCAATACCGAGCGCCTCCAGTGCCGGTTCAAAGACCCCGGCCAGGGTGGCGTCAACCGTGTTGCCAATCATCTGTCCACGCCAGACCGCGAACAGGGTGGCGGCCACGCTGGCATCTATCTCGGCTTGTTCAGGTTCGGGCAAGGCGCTGGGATCATCAAACGGGTCCCAGCCCTCGGCGATACCGGTCGGCGTGCTGAAGTCCCAGGCGCCCAACCGTGCGCCTGCTTCCACCATGCGCGGGTCCAGCAGGAACTGAGCCAGGCCCGGGAAGGCGCCTTCTGCCGATGCGTTGGCAAAGGCTTGCAGAATGAACGGCATGAACAGCTCCGCATCCAGCAGCTGGTTATTGGCCTGCAACACAGCCATATCGTCCTGCGTCACACCACCGGCTGCGACCAGGTCGCTCAACTCCCGGTCGATACGACCCATCCGGTCTGCCGTGTAGCCCGGGTTCAGGTAGTAGATACCGCCACCGGGGCGCACCTGGTTTAAGGCGTTGTTATCCAGCGTGGTGCCCACAGGATCGTTGTTGGCGTTGGCGATGTAGCCGGCGGCCGGGTTCTTGACCTGTGGCATTTCTGCGAAGGGCAGGATTTCAAAGGGCAGAACCTGTTGGGGCTGCGGATTACGCACTTCCAGCCATTCATGGTTCAGGGTGCCCGAGCCGTCACGGATCATCCATGGTGGCATGCCGCCGTCGGGGGCCATATTGTCCTGCAAATCGCTGCGGATCGGCATCTCTGCACTGGTGTAGTAGGCAATGTTACCGGCCTTGTCAGAGACCATGAAGTTCTGCGAGCCCACGTCAAAGTCCTGAAGTCCCGCCTCGAAGTCCGCCAGCGTTTCCGCCTGGTTGAACTGTCTGAAAGCCGCCAGCTCACGGGTCGGATAGAGGCCCGTGTACTGCACGCTAAGACCGCTGGAGTTGGCCAGATCAAGTGACAAGATAGGGCCATTGCGTCGTGGCACGAGGATGGTGATACCGCCGCCCGTCAGAGGCACGTTTTGACGCTCAATATTGTCCGGCGTGCCATCTAACTGGTTAGCAAAGAAGGACTGGAAGATCAGCTGTACGGGCTCGGCTTCCCCCTTAAACACCGTGTGCGTTGGCAGGCCGAGGCCGTTCAGAATCAGCGTCTCCTGATAGTAATCGGTGACGTCCATAGGGTTGACCGTGGTGCCCCAGCACAGGTTGCCATTGCAGCCCTGAATGATTCCCGGAGCGCCCGGCAGACTGACGCCGCTGGCCGTGTAGCCCTGTTCACCGGTGACAATGTGCGATTCCTCCGTGAAGATCGGCGGCATGTCCAGTGTCAGATGCGGGTCGTTGGCAATCAGCGGATTGCCGTCGGCGCTGGCTGAACCCGCAACAGACCACTCGTTTGAGCCTTTGATGCCTTCCTTAAGGCGTTTGCTCTCCTGGAACAGAGGGGCATCCGCGATGGCTTCGTTCCAGCTCTTGGCCAGATTGAACGCGGTCGTGCTGACCGTGCCCAGCGTAAAGCTGTCAGCCGGCTGTTTGTTGCCGGTCACGTTCATGGCGCTACCGCTGCGTTCAGTGGCCGCGCTGGCCGCCATGTTCTCCAGGAAACCCGGTACGGTCACCCGATCGTCAATGGGAGCAATGCGGTGTGTGTCTTCCGTGAATAGCGCGGCTCCATCGAACCCCAGCGCCGCACCTACCTGTTGGTAGAGCCCCGCCATGAGCGTGTTGTCGATATCGGAGCCGGAAAAGGAGAGACTGAATGCCAGAACCTTGCCCACCACAATAGAGTCGATGGCGGACCAGGGCTTGGCGCTGGTCAGCTCAAGTGCGCCGTACTCCGGCGGCAGCGGGTTGTTGGCCAGCCACAGATTGACGCCATCCGCATAGGCATTCAGCCACTGTTGTGTGCCAGGATCCATAATGCCGTAGGACTTTAGTGCAGCGCGACGGAGTCCCAGGGTGCGGCTTTGGATGTCGGCGCTCAGGGTGCTCGCGCCAAACAATTCTGCCAGCGTGCCACTGGCCTGTCGGCGTTGCAGGTCCATCTGGAAGAAACGGTCTTGCGCATGCAGATAACCCTGCGCGAAAGCCAGATCGGTCTGCGTTTCGGCAGTTATCGAAGGGATACCAAGGGCGTCGACCTGAACCTTCACGTCCGCGCCAATCGGTAGCGCCGGAATGTCTTCAGCCATTGCCTTGGAGCTGAATAAGGCGCCGGCACAGGCAAGCGCCAATAATGCTCTGTTTGTCATTATTCTCTCCTTTAAGGGGTGTGCTGATTATAGCTGTGAGTGCGTCAGGTGCTAGCGCTCTACTTAGAAAAAAGTCATGTTTGCTGTTGGTCTGTGGTGCATGGACCCCATTTTCACGACCCTGGCGCGAATGCGGGAGTACCATACATGCTTAACTTTCCGCTATCTGAATGACGGCTGTGACCCGCTCTTAAATCTGCTTCCATGCCATTGAAAACCTCCCCTGCAACAGCCGGCACACGGCATCGTTCACCCACCACGACCCGCTTCCTGGTAAGCATGGGTGATGTGGCTGCGCCCGAGTGGGATCGTTTGTGGCCGGACCAGAATCCTTTTCTGCGGCACGGGTTCCTAAGTGCTCTCGAGCACAGTGGTTCCGCTGACTCGGCGTCCGGCTGGACGCCTTGCCATATTCTTCTGGAACACGACGGCACAGCCGTTGCTGGCTTGCCGCTGTACCTGAAATCGCATTCCTATGGGGAGTTTGTGTTCGACTGGGCTTGGGCAGATGCCTGGCATCGAAACGGTCTCGCCTATTATCCGAAGCTGGTGAGCGCGGTTCCCTTCACACCGTCGCAAGGTCCCCGAATCGGCGTCGCGCCCGGTTGGGATAAGGAACTGATGACGCTTCGTTTAATGCAAGCGGTGCAGCAACAGCTGGCGGAGCAGGGTGCCTCCAGCTGGCATGGTCTGTTTGCGGATGCCCATTGTCGCACGCTTTTTCAGGCCAGCGACCCTGGATTGCTTGAGCGTCACGACGTCCAGTTCCACTGGTTTAATCGTGACTTTGATGATTTTGAGGCATTCCTGATGAGTCTGCGTTCAAGCCGCCGTAAAAATGTCCGGCGTGAGCGCCGGCGTGTGGCAGGGCAACAGATTCAACTTCGCCGACGCATCGGTGACGAGATAGATGAGGCTGCCTGGGACGCGTTTTACCATTGCTACCGCGCCACCTTCCTTAAGCGAAGCGGCCATGGTGGCTATCTCACCCGGGAATTCTTCACGCTGCTGCGGGAACGTCTTGCGTCGCAGTTGATGCTCACGGAGGCGACCTGCCAGGGTCGAGTGGTTGCTGGTGCGCTGTTTCTATTTGACCAACAGACGCTTTATGGTCGCTGGTGGGGCTGCCTGGAAGAGTTGGACTGTCTGCACTTTGAAGCCTGTTTTTATCAGGGCATAGAATTCGCGATCGAGCGGCGATTGCAGCGTTTTGATCCGGGCACGCAGGGTGAGCACAAATTGTTGCGCGGCTTTGAGCCAGTAGGGACCCACTCACTCCACCACATCGTTGATACACGCTTTCGAGCGGCGATCGCGGACTACGTGGCGCAGGAGCGGGAACACCGTAAAAGCTACGGTGAACAGGCAGCCGCCTACCTGCCTTTCCGCCGTGATCAAGATCATGCAGACCAGATAGGTGTTGCGGATCGATCGGGCCGGGCGGGCCGAAAAACCGATGAGTCGGCATAAAAGCGGGCATCCTGTTCTGCGCCCAGCCACCAGTCGGGGATGCCCGCGTGTGGCAAGGGGGCCAGGTCAGCAGGCTTGCTCAAAGCGCCCCCGGGTTGCCACAGGGTGGCCATGAGGTGATCCAATTCATGCACCTCTGGCCTGGCGCCGGGCGTGTGGAGCAGCAGACAGCGTCCGGTCATGGACTTGTAGGGTTGCTGAAGTTTTTCCAGGTTGGCATGCCCGACGCAGTAGACCCGGAGTTCAGGAGACCAGCCCTCACCGCTGACACCGAACAGCCCATGCCAGTCATGACGGGCCAGGGCTTCCAGGGGGGCGATGTCCACCTCCGCTCCGGTTTGTAGAGCGAA
>JAOZKI010000062.1 GCA_029935455.1 Lysobacterales bacterium
GAGGCCATGGCGGAACCGCGCAAGACCGTCTCAAAGCGCTTGGTTAGCTCACGACAAAGAACCACCTCGCGGCTATCGCCAAAGCACTCCGCCAGCACTTCCAGGGTGGCGAGAATCCGATGTCGGGCTTCAAAACACACCAGGGTTGCCTGCTCCTCGCGCCAGCTTTCAATGCGGGCTTTGCGTGCCGCCGCACGAGCAGGCAGGAAGCCTTCAAAACGAAAACGGTCCGTGGGCAAGCCACTGATGGCCAGAGCGGCGGTCACCGCTGACGGGCCAGGCACTGTCCGTACCGCGATGCCCTGATCCAGCGCAGCGCCTACGAGACGGAAGCCGGGGTCGGAAATCAGTGGCGTACCGGCATCCGAGATGACCGCCAGGTCTTCGCCGCGCGAGAGGCGACCGAGCAAGCCTGGCAGCTGCGCCGCCTCATTGTGCTCGTGCATGGCGTGCAGACGTGTAGTAATGCCGAAGTGCTGCATCAGTTTACGGGACTGGCGCGTGTCTTCCGCCACGACCAGGTCCACTTCATCCAGAATCCGACAGGCCCGCGGAGAAAAATCCTCCAGATTACCGATCGGTGTTGCCACTACAAAAAGCGTACCCTGCTGCATGCTGACCAGTCCGAAACTGCGAGACTGCCTAGTTTAACCTCTGCCACAGCTTCGCCCCTTCGTTCCGGGCCGGCTGGGTTATTATTCAGCATCATGACATCACATCATTCCAAGCTACTTCCACCCAGCAGGCCCGTCCGTCAGTTCCAACGGACAGCATGGGCCCTGCTGATCACTCTGCTTGTCACCGCTTGCGCTACGACGCCGCCATCGACGCCCCGGCCACCAAGCGCGTTGGAGCAGGCGCGTAGTGCCTATCAGCAAGGTGACTGGACCACAGCGGCCAGCCGCTACAGCGCGCTCGCTGAGAGCAGCGATAGTGATGCGTCGGCACTTTGGCTGCGTGCTGCGGATGCCTGGTGGCAAGCAAACGAAATGGACCAGAGCATGCTCGCACTGGAGCAGGTCATGAGCACCGGGTTGAATCTTCAGGAGCAAGCGCTGGAAAGCCTGTTGCGCGGTGAAATTGCGCTGGAGGCGGCGGATCTGGAAGCGGCAAGCTTTTATCTCGGCACCGCACTGGAGCATCTGCCCAGGGCACAGCTGTCGCGCCTCATGAGCGCCCAGCGCACCCTGCAGGAACTTAGCGCGGACCCGGCGGTGGTGACTCTGGCGCAGGTCGAGGATGCCATTAGCACGCTGCCGGAAGGCGACCTGGCAGCGGCACAGACGCTGGTGGAGAAACTGCAACAATTAAGCGATGAACGACTGCGCCAGGAGGCTGCCGAGACCTCTCCGCTGGGCGAGTGGGCGACGCTTAGCCTGACCCTGCGCGATACGCTGGTGCAGCAGCAGGATATAACCCTGGCCGCGCAGGAGTGGCAGCAGCGCTATCCGCTGCACCCGGTCAACGCCGAGGGCTATCAAACGCTGGCCTGGGAGCTTGGGCGCCAGCTGGCGACACCGACCAAGATCGCGGTTCTGTTACCGGAAACCGGCTCTCTCAGCGCCGCTGGCAGCGCCATCAGGGACGGCATGCTGGCCGCCTACCTGGATCGACCCGCCAACAGTCAACTGGTGTTCCTGCCCGTGGCAGCAGACAGCCAGTCAGCGCTCAACGCCTACGCCCAGGCCAGCACCAATGGTTTTGACTGGATGATTGGACCGCTGCGCCGCGAATCGGCCTGGGCCATCACGGCGCAGGCCGATCCTCGTCTTGGTGGACTGTTGTTAAACACGCCGCAAGCACCGGCAGCGCCTCCGGTCGATCCCACCGCCGTGGACCCGACCGCAGCAGCCCTGTTACCTGACACCACATCAGACCTGGCCACGGCGGCCAACGCTGCCGCACAGCCCTCAATCGATGCGATCAGATCACCGACAGGTCCAGACAAGAACGATTTTCTCAGCATTGCCCTATCTCAGGAAAATGAAGCGCAGGCGGTGGCGCAGCGTATGCTGGATCAGGGACTGGCCCGGGTCATCCTGTTGCTGAGCGACAGCGCCTGGGGTGAGCGGGTAGAGCATGCCTTTATCGAACATTTTCTTGCGGCGGGCGGCCAGATCATCGCGATCGAGCGCTTTGATGACCGCCAGGCCGACCATTCAGCAGAACTGACCCGGCTGCTACAGATTGAGGATGCGCGCCTGCGGCGGCGCAGCCTGCAAAATGCGCTCGGGCTACCGCTAGAGTTTGAAGACGCCCGCCGCGATGACTTCGATGCGTTCTTTCTTGCAGCCAGCCCCGCGCTTGGAAGACAGCTAAAACCGCAGCTGCGTTTCTTCGATGCCGGTGACAAGCCGGTTTATGCCATGAGCAGGGTTTTCTCGGGGCGTCTGAACCCGAACCTGGATGCAGACCTTAACGGTGTCCTTATCCCCACGGGACGCTGGGTACTCGCTCTCAATTCGAACCGTGAGGAAAGCGCCGTCCGCCAACTCGGCAGCCTGCGCCAGGGCGCCTTCACCAGCCTGCACGCATTGGGACGCGATGCCTGGAGCGTCACACCCTGGCTGCCGCTGATGCGCAGGGATTCGACCTTTCGCTTTCCGGGTGCCAGCGGGGATCTGCGCCTGGATCCGGATGGACAGCTCATTGTCGAACCTCTGTGGGGTGAGTTCCGGCGCGGCGTGGTAGCGCCAGCCATGACCGCAGCAGACCCACGCTGACGGGGTGCCATGGGAAGACCCGCGCGTGGCGGTGAATGGGAATGCCGTGCGGAGCGTTGGCTGCGTCATCGGGGTCTGCGTTTGCTTGCGCGCAATTTTCACTGTCGACAGGGCGAGCTGGATCTGGTCATGCATGATGGGGAAAGCACCATCTTCGTAGAGGTTCGTTATCGCCAAACTGCAGCCTTTGGCACCGCGGCCGCCAGCGTGGACACGCACAAGCAGCAGCGCATCCACCGCGCTGCCAGTGTTTTTCTCGCCCGCAATCCTCGACTGGCTCAGGCACCCTGCCGGTTTGATGTGCTGGCTATCAGCGGCCGGCGCCATTGGCCCAGCTTTGAATGGTTGCAGGATGCGTTTCGCTTGCACTAGCATCAGAGCGCGAGGCGCGTAACGCCAAGACCTTTCATTTATCACTCAGGAACCCATCACCATGCTGAACATCCGCATCCCGCTAATCAGCCTGCTTTGCCTGCTACTCCTGAGCGGTTGTCTCGAGCGCCGCAGCACGGGTGCCATGTTTGACGATCAGAATATTGAGTACCGGGTGATTGCCGCCCTCTACGACGCCGAGGGCATTGACAGCACCAGTCATATCAAGGTCGAGGTATGGGAATCGGTGGTGTTGCTTATGGGTGAAACACCCACGCAGCAAGCCAAGGAGTTGGCGGGTCAACTGGCAGCAGATGTGGATCGGGTAGATCGGGTGGTCAACGAGATTGAGGTGCGGCCAGAACTGGGCCTTGGCGGCAAGCTGGGGAACAGCTGGCTCAGCACCCGGGTAAAAACCGCTCTGATAGCCGGCAATCCGGTCCCCGGCTTTGATGCAACCCGCATCAAGGTCATCAGTTCAGCAGGCACCGTGTACCTCATGGGCAATCTCACAGAAGCAGAGGCCGACGAAGCCACGGAGATTGCCCGCAATGTGGGCGGTGTCGAAAAAGTGGTGAAAGTCTTTAACTATATCGACGCAGACAAAAGCTAGAGCCACTGCCCCAATAGCATCAGCAGCAGCATGGTCAGGACACCGGCCAACAGGTCGTCAACCATCACCCCGAAACCGCCGGAACTACGCCTTTCCAGGGCTCTGATTGGCCAGGGCTTGAGGATGTCCAGCAGGCGGAACAGCACGAAGGCCGCAAGCAACCAGCCGAAGGTGACGGGTATGAGCAGCACCGCCACCCAATAGCCCACAAACTCATCCCAAACCATGGCGCCATGGTCTGCCGCACCGAGCCGTTTGCCGACGCGGTCGCAGACCCAGACACCGAGCAGAAACGCGATCGCAATCAGGACCAGCTGGGCGGCCAAAGGCAGCTGCTTAAGAGCCACCGCCAGCGGTACGGCCGCCAGCGTGCCAAAGGTACCGGGCGCCTTCGGCGCCAGGCCGCTGCCCAATCCGAGCGCGAGAAAACCATCCCACTGGCGCACTGCCTGCAGCAGTTGAGCACGCATTGAAGGATCATTCATGACTCACCCTCCGCAAAGTGTGACCAGCCGCCGCTGGGAAGGAATTCATTCTGGGCGGCATCCAAAAGACAAATACCTGGTGCGTCGGTCATTTCGCCGATGACGGTTAGCGGTACCCGCAGACGCTGTGACAGCTCGGGCAGTTCACCCCTACGTTCAGGCGTCAGCGTAAAGCAAAGCTCGTAGTCATCACCCCCCTGAAGCTGGAGCTCCCAGCGGGTCTGCGCTTCCAGCGTACTAAAATCTGATGCAACGGGCAGCGCGTCCAGGGCTAGCTTTGCACCCAGGCCGGAGGCCCGGGCCAGATGACTCAGGTCAGGCAGCAAGCCATCCGACAGGTCGATGCAGGCGCTGGCCCAGCCGCGCAGAGCCAGCCCCAGTTCCAGCCGCGCGGGCGGACAATGCAGTGCGTCATAGGCCGCCGCCGACACGGGCCGGCCGGCCCGTCGTTCCTGCAGGGCCAGACGCGCGAGCCCGGGCGTGCCGGAAACCACGATCAGATCGCCCGCGGCAGCGCCGTCCCGGCGCAATGCCTGATCTTCGGGTACCTCACCCATCAGAGTGACGGTGATAGAGCGGGGCCCACGGGTGGTATCGCCGCCCACCAGCGCCAATCCATAGCGTTCGGCCAGGGACAGAAAGCCCGCTGCAAATGCCTCCAACCAGGACTCATCAGCGGCAGGCAGAGTCAGATTCAGCAGGGCCCAGCGCGGGCTGGCACCCATGGCGGCCAAATCAGACAGGTTGACCGCCAGCGACTTGTGACCCAGCTCCGCCGGCGGATGGTCCGGCAGAAAATGAACACCCTCATTCAGCGTGTCGGTACAGACCGCCAAAGGTGTGCCGCTTGGGGCCCGGAGCAAGGCCGCGTCATCACCAATACCGAGCGTGACCCCAGGTTTGCTGGCCGGAAGTTTCCGGCGCAATTGCTCAATCAGCTCGAATTCGCGCACCCGGCTAGTCGTCAGCGCTGTCGGCGCCCGGCAGCTTCCAGGCGCGGGCGGCCCGATCCAGCACCGCATTGACATAGGCCGGCGTCTGATCGGAGCCAAAGCGATTGGCCAGATCAATCGATTCCTCAATCACCACCTGGAAGGGCGTGCCTGGCTCATGAAGGAACTGCCAGGCGCCAAGCCGCAGGAGAATGCGCTCCATAGTGTCCAGACGATCGAAATCCCGGTCCAACACCGGCTTCAGCTCTTCCACCAAGGCCTTACCCTGTTCATCCACGCCGTGCACCAACTGTTTGAAATAGGCCTCATCAACGGCGCTGAAATCCTGCGCATCCAGGAACTGGATAATGATTTCATCAACGCTCTGGCCGGTGATTTCCTGCTGATACAGGGCCTGCAACGCCCGGCGGCGGGCCCGGCGGCGGGGCTCCCACTGATTGTGTTCAGCCATGAGCGCCTATCCGGTCGCTCAGGGCGATCATATTCAGCGTTGCCATGGTCACATCAAAACCCTTGTTGCCCTCGTCCTGCGCGGCGCGCTCCAGCGCCTGCTCGATCGTATCCGTGGTCAGCACGCCAAAAGCCACCGGCTTGCCATGCTTGAGACTGACATCGAGCAGACCGCGGGCGCACTCCCCGGCCACGTAGTCGAAATGCGGTGTCCCGCCGCGAATGACCGCACCCAGCGCAACCACGCCGTCGAAGCCGCCATGCATGAGCAGATTTTCCGCCGCCAGGGGAAGCTCGAAAGCACCCGGCACCCAGGCCAGAGTCACCTGTTCCTCATGCACGCCCTGGGCTTGCAAGGCGTCGCGGGCACCGGCAATGAGCTGATCGGTAATAAACTGATTGAAGCGCGCGGCAACCAGAGCGATACGCACGGGCCGCTGCGGTACGGCAAGATCGATCGTTTCCATCAGTCTTCCTCCTCGTCCCCGGCCGGCTCAACGTAGTCCACCACTTCCAACCCGAAACCGGACAGTCCGGTCAGCCGGGTCGGTGCGCTGAGGATGCGCATGCGACGCACCCCCAGGTCCGCGATGATCTGAGCACCGATACCATAGGTCCGCAGCTCACGGGAACGACGGTTGTCACCAGACGGTTCGATGTCTGGCTCGGGCTCGGACTGGATGCGTCGCAGCAACGCGTCGTCATTATCGTGCCCACCCAGCACCAGCACCAGGCCGCTGCCGTGGCGCTCCACCTCGGCCATGGCTACCCGCAGCGGCAGACCAAAGTCCTCACGCTGAATCCCGACCACATCGCTGAGCGGATTCTGCACGTGCACACGCACCAGCGTGGGTTCATCACCAGGCGCTCCTTTCATCAGCGCGAGATGCAGGCGTTGCTCAATCGTGTCGCGATAGGTGTGCAAGGTAAAAGGACCGAAGTCCGTATTGACCTCATGCGAAGACACCAGCTCCACGGTACGTTCATTTTCCAGACGGTAGCGAATCAGGTCGGCGATGGTACCCAGCTTGAGACCATGCTCTTTGGCAAAAACTTCCAGCTGTGGCCGGCGTGCCATGGTGCCGTCTTCGTTCAGAATTTCCACCAGTACCGCGGAAGGATCCAGCCCCGCCAGCGAGACCAGATCAACGCTGGCCTCCGTGTGGCCAGCGCGCGAGAGTACGCCACCGGGATTGGCCATGAGCGGAAAAATGTGTCCGGGCTGGGAAATAGAAGCAGGGCCCGCTCCCTCCGCCACAGCGGTACGGACCGTATGTGCGCGATCGGCGGCCGAGATACCGGTGGTAATCCCCTCTGCTGCCTCGATAGAAACCGTGAAGTTGGTCGCAAAGCGCGCCTCGTTCTTGTTCACCATGAGTGGCAAGGCCAGCTGGCTGCAGCGTTGGCGCGTGAGCGGCAGACAAATCAGTCCCCGGCCGTAGCGCGCCATGAAGTTGATATCCTCCGCGCGCACCTGGCTCGCGGCCATGATCAGATCACCTTCATTCTCACGGTCCTCATCATCCATCAGAATGACCATGCGGCCCGCTTGTATATCCTCGATCAGTTCGGGAATCGTATTCAGCTTCATTCTTTTTCTGCCAGCATAAGGCGCTCAAGATAGCGCGCGATCATGTCCACTTCGATGTTCACACGCGCGCCGGGCTCCAGCGCGCCAAGCGTGGTTACCTTCAGCGTATGCGGAATGATGCAGACCTGGAATTCATTCCCGTCCACCTCATTCACCGTCAGGCTTACGCCATCAATACAGATGGATCCCTTGGGCGCCACGTAGCGGCCCAGACCGGCCGGCACGCGAAAGTGGAAACGCTCCGAACGCCCGTCCGGCACACGCGCGAGCAGTTCACCCACGCCGTCAACGTGCCCGCTGACCAAATGGCCACCAAGTCGATCCTCGGCCCGCAGCGCCGGCTCCAGGTTCACCCGATCACCCGGCTGCAGGTCACCAAGACGGGTCTTGGCCAACGTTTCCGTGGAGACATCAGCACTGAATTGGCCGTTGCCCGGCGCCAGCATGGTCAGGCAGGCGCCGGACACACACATGCTATCGCCGGCTCGGGCCTGCTCAAGTCCTTCACCGTCAACGGTGAAAGTCATGCGCTGATCCTCGCCTGCGGGCTCCATGGTGGCCAGTCGACCCAGCCCTGTCACAATTCCGGTAAACATCAGTCCTCGCAATATTGAGGCCGTAGGCGGATTCTCAAGTCTTCGCCCACCATGACCTGTTCTTCCAACGTGAAGCGCTGCCGATCCTGCATCTGTGAGGGTCCGGGAATTGCCAGCGTCGGTAATGCGTCGCTGCCCAATATCACGGGTGCCTGATACAGCAGTAATTCATCCATCAAGCGCGCCTCCAGCAGGGCGCCAGCGAGGCCTGCTCCGGCCTCTACATGAACTTCATTGATTTCGCGAGCAGCCAGCGCTTCCAGTAAGGCTGACAAATCAACCCGTCCCCGGTCCGTAGCCAGCGGCAGGCACTCTGTCACCGTCTCGAGCCCCGCCGGCACCGGCACATCGGCACGCCCGGCTAACAACGTCGGACCCGGCAAGTGCAGCGTGCGCGCCGCTACCGGTGTTTGCCAGCGGCTATCCGCGATGACCCGCAGCGGCTGTCGCTGCACCTGTGGCAGACGCACATTCAGGGACGGATTGTCCCGCTGCACTGTGCCCAGACCAGTCAGCACCGCACAAGAGCGAGCGCGCCAGTGCTGCACGTCCTGACGCGCTGCCGCACCGGTAATCCAGGCGCTGCTGCCGTCCTTGAGCGCCGTGCGACCATCCAGACTCTGCGCCAGCTTAACCCGCACCCAGGGACGGCCGCGCAGCATACGGCTGAAGAAGCCCACATTCAGTTCACTGGCCTCGTCACTGAGCAAACCCTCACGGGTCCTTATGCCGGCAGCGCGCAGCATGGCAATGCCCTGGCCAGCCACGCGCGGATTCGGATCGCGCGTAGCAACAATCACCGCCCCAACCTTCGCATCAACCAGGGCCTGAGCGCAGGGGCCGGTGCGGCCCTCATGGGAACAAGGTTCCAGCGTCACATAAGCGGTCGCACCAGCGGCCGCAGCGCCCGCTTCGCGCAAGGCGTGTATTTCCGCATGCGGCTCGCCGGCACGCAGGTGCCAGCCTTCCGCAATAACCTGCCCAGCTTGTGTGAGCACACAACCGACGCGGGGGTTGGGCGTGGTGCTGTACAAACCGCGGCGCGCCAGGCGCAGCGCACGGGTCATGCAGGCATGATCAAAGGCGCTGAAGCTCAAGAGCCGCGCCGAAGTTTCTTGGCATTTTTTTCCAGCAGGGAAATCTGCCGCTGATCGGCCTCCGGCGACTGCTCAAGGCCCTCGATAAGATCGCGAAAGGCCTGCACATCCTCAAAACGGCGATAGACGGAGGCAAAGCGTACGTAAGCGACCTGGTCAAGATCACGCAGCTCGCGCATGACCCACTCACCCAACAGGCTACTGGGGATTTCAGCATCTTCCACACCGCTGATATCGCGCAGCAGGCGGCGAATCGCGCGCTCAACCTCCCGCGTTTCAACCGGCCTTTTCTCCAGCGCCAGAAGCATGCCCTTGCGCAGTTTGGCCTCAGAAAAGGCCTCGCGCACGCCGTCGCTCTTGATAATGCGTGGCGCTTTGAGCTCAGGTGCCTCAAAGGTGTTGAAACGGTTATTGCAGTTCAGGCATTCGCGGCGGCGGCGAATCTGCATGCCGTCCCGGGTTAGCCGCGAGTCCACGACCCGCGTCTCCGGGTGGTTACAGAGCGGGCACCACATGACTTGGCCCCTGAGCCTCCGTGTCTGCGCCCTGATAAACCGGGAAGCGATGGCAGAGCTGCGTGGCAGCGGTACGCACCTGTGCTTCCACCGTTTCATCGCCGATGTTATCCAGCACATCACACATGATGGAAGCCAGCGTGATGCACTCCTCGCGACCGAAGCCGCGGGTGGTGACGGCCGGCGTGCCGAGGCGCAGGCCACTGGTCACAAACGGCGAACGCGGCTCACCCGGTACGGTGTTTTTGTTCAACGTGATGTGGGCGCGTCCCAGCGCCTCCTCGGCGTCTTTACCGGTAAAGTCCCGGCCGATCAGGTCGACCAGCAACAAATGATTGTCGGTACCGCCGGAGACCACCTTGTAACCACGTGCCATCAGCACCTCTGCCATGGCGCGAGCGTTGTCCACAGTTCTTTCCTGGTAGCGCACAAACTCCGGATCCAGCGCCTCTTTAAAGGCCACCGCTTTGGCGGCGATCACGTGCATCAACGGACCGCCCTGAGTACCGGGGAATACCACGGAGTTCAGTTTTTTATGCATGGCCTCATCGCCCGAAGACAGAATGATGCCGCCGCGCGGCCCGCGTAGCGTCTTGTGGGTGGTAGAGGTCACCACATGTGCGTGTGGCACGGGATTGGGATACACCCCGGCAGCCGCCAACCCGGCAATGTGCGCCATATCCACCAGAAAGTAGGCACCGACACTGTCGGCAATTTCACGCATGCGGGCCCAGTCCATGACCCGTGAGTAGGCGGAAAAACCACCAATGAGCAGCTTGGGCCGATGCGTTTCCGCCAGCGCCTGTATCTCATCGTAATCAACCAGCGCCGTGTCCGGATTAACGCCGTACTGCACTGCGTTGTAGTTCTTACCGGAAAAATTGACTTTGGCACCGTGCGTGAGGTGCCCGCCATGCTCGAGGCTCATGCCGAGAATGGTGTCACCGGGCTCCAGTAGCGCCAGAAATACCGCCGCGTTGGCCTGGGATCCGGAATGCGGTTGCACGTTGGCATAGTTGGCACCGAACAGCTCCATAACCCGCTCTCGGGCCAGCTGTTCTGCTACATCCACATACTCGCAGCCGCCGTAGTAACGACGCCCGGGGTAACCTTCCGCATACTTATTGGTCAGCACCGACCCCTGCGCCTCCAGCACGCGCGGACTGGCGTAGTTTTCCGAGGCAATCAGCTCAATATGATCTTCCTGGCGGGTGCGTTCCTGCTCAATGGCCGTGGCCAATTCCGGGTCAAAGCCCTCGATGGTGAAGCTGCTGTCGAACATAGGGGTGATCCTGTCTTGCGGGGTGAACAATGGCGTGCGAGCAGTCTACCACTTTGCGGTGAAAAGCACTGGATCCATATACGGAGGCGCTCAGGCAGAAACGCCGGGCACCGCTTTGGGCGGCTGAAAATCTGCCGCCTGAGGGTCGAAGGTCCGGGGCTGCAACTGCAGGAAGTTGCGCGCCAGCCGATCATCGAAAATCATATCCTCACGCTGCCTATAGACCATGGCACCACTACCCACAGGCGCCATTCCAAAGCGGGCGGCGGCATCTACAGCTCGTGCCAGCGCACTGGTGGGCAGGGGCATCAGTCGTGGCCGGCGTTTCAGGGCCAGAAACAAGCGCTCCGCCATGGCCCGGTAGCTCAACATCTCACCCCCGGCCAGGGGTGAGACCAAGGCCTCTACGGGCGGCTGCAACAACAGCTGCAGCAGCGCCTGTGCCAGGTCTTCTGCATGCAAGGGCTGACGCTTGCCCCAGGCCTCGCGTGCAATCGGCAAAAAGCCAAAACGTTCAATAAATCGTGCCAGCAAGCTGAGATTGGCATCCAGACCACAACCATAGATCAGGGTGGGCTGTAACACGCAGAGGCTAAAGGCCCGGCTCTGGCTCTGCGCGAGTAAGCGCTGCTCCGCAGCGGCCATGGCGCGCATCAGCGCCCGTTCCTGGGGCACGGAAGAGTCACGCTTGCTGAGCACACTGCTGCTGGAAACGGCCGCCACCAGCTCCGGTTCGCACATGCTGGCGACCCAGTCCGGCACCAATTCAAGCGGGCCCGCTGACACCAGGTGCGTGGTCCCGGGCAGTACCTCGGGCAATGTTTCCGGATGTAGCCAATTCACCGCACTGAGCGACTGGAAAAACTCAGGCGTGCCGGAGCGGCTCACGGCCTGCACCCGGGCACCACAGGCGAGCAGGCGCGGCAGCAGAAAATACCCCACCTGGCTGCTGGCTCCCAGGACCAGCACCTGAGTTCCCCTCAGCGACGCAACCATTTCCAGGGCCAAAGCAGCAGCCAGTGCAAGCGGATTCCCAGCAGCACCAACTGACGCTGGAGCCAGCCGCAATGTGGCGCCTGATATTGCTTGAAAAAGCGTGCCATGGAACGGTGTTTTTCACGATGCACCCAGAGCGGACGCGAGGCACTGGAAACGCCCTGGCTGTGCGTGGCTTTGGCTGCGGGCACGAACAGGCAGCTCCAGTTCGCCTGCTGCAGGCGCAACATCAAGTCCAGATCTTCGCCATGCAGCGTGTAGCGTTCGTCAAAGCCACCCACCTGCTCCCAGGCATCCCGACGCAATAGCATGCAGGCGCCACTGGTTGCATCCACGGCTCGCGGCTCGGTCCAATCGGCTGCGCCGGACACGTTAATACCCCCTAGCGCAGGCCACCGGCCCGCCAGCCGCTCCAGTCCACTCAGACTCATCAGTGCCCGCCGGGGCGTTGGCAGATGGCGGCAGGAGGCGGCTTCAAAGCGCCCGCGCTGGTCCGTGACCCGGGGCGCAGCCAGGGCCGCCTGTGGGTCAGACTCGAGCGCCAAGCGCAAATGCCGTAATCCATCCTCGTGCAAAACACAGTCGGGATTGATAATCAGCAGGTAGCGGGCCTGCAAGCGCGCGCTGCAGCGTTGACGGCCGGCCCGTAGCCAAAGTTGCTTGGGTTGAACAGGAGCCGGACTCCCGGGCTATCGCCGAATCGACCGCGCAGACGCTGCATGCTGTCGTCTGCCGACGCGTTGTCCACCACCACGATGTCGGTCAAAGACTGATTGAACAAAGACTGAACACAAGCGAGCAAATGCTCACCGGCATTGAAGTTGACCACGATTGCGGCAACAGACACGGGCCTAGGACCGGCGGAACAGCCGCCTCAGCCAGCTGGCACCTTGCCCTGATTCCTGCCGGGCAGCGTCCAGCGCTGCACGCAGACGGGCGATCTCTTCATTGCGCTCGACCAGCATCACATCGGCTGCCATACAGCGCCGGATTTCCTGATAGTAATGAGCGTAGACCGACTCCTCCACGTCATCGAAGAGCCAAAGGCCGCTTGGCAAGGCGGGGAGCAGCTCCGGTCCCGCAGCGCAGAGCGCAATAAAATATACCGGCGCATGCGGCATCTGTTCACCCTCATGCACCGCGCCATCGGACGCCTGCTGCTGCAAAGTCACCCCCGGCGCCGGATCCAGGGACCAGATGGCGGACTGAAACAGCAGCTTCTGTCCCAGCAGGCGTACCGCCGGGAACTGTTGATGGAGCAGCGTCTCCAGCTCCTCACGATATAGCTCGCGCACGTGAAAGGGATTGTTATTGCCCTGCTGCTCGGTATAAACCGCCTTGTCCGGTGAGGAGATCACCAGCAGGCCGTCGTCTTTGAGTACCCGACGAAACTCGGACAGCATGGCCTCCTGCGCCTCGAGATGCTCCAGCGTTTCGAAGGACACCACCCGATCAAAGCTGTTGTCCTCGAAAGGCAACTGTGCACAATCGCCCTGCTCAAAGCTCAGGCCGCTAAGCGACTGATAGCGATCCCGGGCATGGGCCACCGCCTCTGGGTCAATGTCCATGCCGGTCACGGACGCAGCGCGCGCTGCAAGGATGGCGGAGCCATAGCCCTCACCACAGGCGGCGTCCAGCACCTGTTTGCCGGCGCACAGGGAGGCGGCCACAGCGTAGCGGTGCATGTGCTCGTACCAGATTTCGCGCACACACTCCGGCGTGAAGCGCTCGCCGGTAAAGGGCAGGGCCCGATTTTCAGTATTTTTTTGCGAAACCTTTGCGGAACCCATGGCGGTGACTCTACGGCGTTGAGGCTGTGAGTTTACCGGAACCGTGTGCGGCCCGATAAGCCAGCACCTCGGCACGACGCGCAGCCAGAGGATCACGTTCAATCCACTGGCTGACCCGCTCCAGATAGTCCGGGTGTTTGGCTAGCAGCCGCTGCATGCTGCTTTCATCTGGCCGCAGACCGATCGGGCCAAAAGACTGGCCACCATGATGGACCACGTAGGCGTCTTCGCAGAGCACATTGCGCCAACCGGCCTTATGGGCCCGAAAACAAAAGTCGTTCTCTTCTCCATAGCCACGCCCGAAAGCCGCCTCATCAAACAAGCCCAGCTCTTGCATCGCCGTGCCGGCGATGGCCATGCAAAAGCCGACGCCCGTTGGCAGCTCAGGGTAATCACCCCGGGCCGTGGCCAGCACAGCAGCGGCCCAGACATCGGCATCAGCAGGGACGGGATTAACCTGACAAAACTCCGGCAAAGACACGATTTCAGCGTTATTGCTCCAGGGCGTGGCCGTAGCAATGGCCCGGTCAGAAGCCAGACAGCGGCCCAAAGCCTCCAGCCAGCCCGGCGTCACCTCCGCATCCGAGTTGAGCAACACCAGATCACCCTTGGCCTCGGCAGCGCCACGATTGGCCGCATGCACAAAACCGCGATTCTGGGGCAGATCAATGAGGTGCCGGTCCGGGTGCCGGGCAACCCAGTCACGCAGCAGGGGCAGCAGGCCCGGTTCCGTGGAGGCATCGTTCACGACGATAACGCGCGCGTCGGGACTGCAGCGATCCAGGGCCGCGAGGCACTGGCGGGTAACGGCCAAGGCGTTGAAAACGGGCACCACCACGGTCGGCAATCCGGACGGCTTCATTGCCACTCGCTCTCCAGTCGCACAAGCCCTGGCAGCGCTTCATCGCCGCTCACCCGCAAACCGCGCTCCAACGTATCGCACAGACGCAAGCCTTCCGGATCCAACACGTGGCCCCGAATCAGATATTGCCCGGGGAGTAGGGACAGAGCTGGTAGCTTCAGCACAGCCTCAAAGCCGTGCGCATCACTCTCCAATGACCGCACCACGTCGTTTTCGTCTTGAGACGAAATACCGCAGACCGGCGTTCCGTCGATGCGCACCACACCTACCATGGCTACCGGCCGACGCCTATCCGGCGAATGCAGCCGCAGGCGCACCTGAAGATCCGCACCGGTTGCCAGCTCGGAGCAGCTTTCACCATCTCCATCGAGCAAAGCCACTTCACGCACAGCATAGTGACCATGATCCCCGGCCTGCTTTCTCCGGGCTTCCAGATCACGGCGCTCCAGCGCCTCATGCCAGGCCAGATAGTCCTGGGTAACCGCCCGCGCATCGCCGTAGGCAGAAATGCGTCCGTCCTGAAGCCAGAGAGCCTGCTGGCAAAGCTTCTGCACCAGATACATGCTGTGGGAGACCAGCAGCAGCGTACCGCCATCTTCCAGAAAGTGGTCAATCCAGCGAATGCATTTCTTCTGAAATGATTCATCCCCCACGGCCAGTACTTCATCGGTGATCAACAGCTCGGGGCGGGAAGCCGCCACCACGGCAAAGCCCAGGCGCACCACCATGCCCGAGGAGTAGTGCTTTACCGGCTCGTGAATGTAATCACCAATATCGGCAAAAGCCAAAATGTCTTCCAGGCGCTGGTCCAACTCGGCCGCGCTCATGCCCAGTAAGGTAGCCTTCATGCGCAGATTCTCCATGCCGGAAAAATCGGGCTGAAATCCGGCCCCCAGTTCCAGCAGGGCGGCGGTTCGTGCGTGGGTCACGACCTGCCCGGCGCTCGGATCAATCACACCGGTCAAAATTTTGAGCAAGGTAGATTTCCCAGCCCCGTTGCTGCCGATCAGTGCCAGGGACTGGCCGCGGTGTACCTCGAGATTGATGTCCTTGAGCACCTCTGCCCCATCGGCAGACGTCTGACCGAACAACAAGGCACCAAAGGCACGTAAACGGTCACGGGGATGATGTACC
>JAOZKI010000063.1 GCA_029935455.1 Lysobacterales bacterium
GGCATTCATTTCGCCATGGGCGGCACCGGCGCGCTGGTCCAGGCCCTGGGGCGTTTGATGGAAGAGGTGGGCATCGAGGTAGAACTGAACTGCACCGTTGACCGGATACTGACCCGCAACGGCACCGCCATCGGCGCTGCGCTGGCGGACGGACGGCAGCTGCATGCGGATCTGGTGGTTTCCAATGTAGATCCCGCCTACCTCTACCGCCACATGCTGCCGGAGTCCGAACAACCACTCATGCTGCGCAGCAAGCGCAAAGCGGCCGCCTATTCCATGGGCCTGTTTGTGCTCTTTTTTGGCACCCGCAAGCGCTACGACGACGTGGCGCATCACACGATCTGGCTGGGCCAACGCTACCAGTCGCTGCTGCGGGATATCTTTGACAAGAAAGTACTGGCCGATGATTTCTCACTTTATTTGCATCGCCCCACGGCCACCGATGACAGCTTCGCCCCTGCGGGCTGCGATTCCTTCTACGTGCTCGCACCGGTCCCGAATCTGCAGGGAAACGTGGACTGGAGCACGGAAGGACCGGCGCTGCAGGAACGCATTGTCAGCGCGCTAGAGGCAACCATGCTGCCGGACCTCCGCAAACATATGACGGCCGATTTCTTTATGACGCCGGAGGATTTCAAACAGGACTATCTCAGCGAACAGGGTGCGGGATTTTCCGTGGCGCCGCTGTTTCGTCAATCCGCCTGGTTCCGCTTCCACAACCGCTCCGAGGGCGTAAAACAGCTGTTCCTGGTGGGTGCTGGCACGCACCCCGGCGCTGGCATGCCCGGGGTCCTGTGCTCAGCCCGTGTGCTTGAGCAGCTGGTACCCGACAGCCCCGCGGGACGGTGGCAAACCCGCAAGGCGCAACGCGCGCCTCGCTTGGTGGCCTGACGCTAATGGACACGGTTTCGTTCAAAGTTGACACCGGCGCCCTGGAAGCGAGCGACGCTCCGGAACAGGTGCTTGCGCGTCACGGTCGGACCTTTCATTTCGCCAGCAAGCTCATGTCACCGACCATGACCTTACGCTGTGCGCGCCTCTACGCTTTCTGCCGCTACGTTGATGATCTGGCCGATGAAAGCAGCGATACCCAGCGCGCCGACATGCGGCTGGAGCGATTGACGCTGCAGTTGCGACAGGGCCGCGCCCATGACCCGGTGGCCCAGGATTTTCTGGAACTGGTGGCCGATTGCGACATGGATCTGGCCCCGGCGCTGGAGCTGATTCGTGGCGTGCGCAGTGATCTTGGCCGCGTTCGTTTCGCGGACCAAAGAACACTCCATCGCTATTGCTATCGCGTCGCCGGCACGGTTGGACTCATGATGTGTGACGTCCTCGGGGTCGAGGATCCACAGGCCTATCGCTATGCCATCGACCTTGGCATCGCCATGCAGCTCACCAATATCGCAAGGGATGTGCATGAGGACGCCCAGCAGGATCGGCGCTATGTGCCAGGTCCCCTGGTAAGCCAGGCCGAACCGGCCGCGATTGCGGCACCCGACGCCCGGCTGCAGCACGAGCTGCGCAGCGCGGTGGATTGGTTGCTGCTCGAGGCAGACCGCTACTACCGCAGCGCGGCAATTGGCTATCGCTACCTGCCGGGCCGCGCACGCACCGCCATTCGCGTGGCGGCACGGGTCTACCGCGCCATCGGTACAGAACTGCGCCGGCAGGACTGCGCCAGCTGGCGTGGTCGAGCCTACGTACCAGGCTGGAAAAAACCACTGTTGGCCCTGGGTCAGTTTCCCGCCGCGGCCCGAGATGGTCTGCGCCGGCGTGATGCCACGCACACGCCGGGCCTTCATCGCCATCTAGATGGCCTTTACGGGGCCGCTTCGCAGCCCTGACCCGGCGGCATTGTCGCGTGCCCCGCTCCACCACCCATGACCTGCTGATTCTGGGCGCCGGCTGCGCCGGCCTGAGTCTGGCTAATGAGTTGATTCGCCGCGACAGCAAGCTCCGGGTACTGCTGCTGGAGCAGCGCACGGAATACCACAACGACCGTACCTGGTGCTTTTGGGCGCCACCGCAACACGCCTACGGCCATTGCGTGAGCGCGCGCTGGCCGTCCTGGCGTTTCAGCCAGGGCCTCGAACGGCATGATCTGAGCAGCGCCCGGGGGCTGCAGTATCAGTGCATACCGGCGGCCAACTTCTACGCTGACAGCCGTTCGAAATTGAAGACCCAGACCGCCATTGAACTGGCCCTGGGACATTCGGTCAGGTCCCTTGAGAAGAACGACGACGGGGTACTTGTGCGCTGTGATGACAGCGAATTCCACGCACCATGGGCCATTGATACGCGCCCCCAGCCTCCGGCCAGCCCGCCCTATGCCCAGCACTTCATCGGTTTGGAATTAATGGCGGAGCAGGATTGTTTTGCCGATAAGCTGGCCGGCGTTATGGAGGATATGGCCTGTGATGAGCACGGTTTCCGCTTTAACTATGTGCTGCCCTTTTCACCGCGTCATGTGTTGCTGGAGGCCACGCGCTTCGGCCGTAACGTGCCGGCGGAAGCCTTGGAGCATGATCTGCAAAGGCTGGTGCGCGCGCGCTTGCAGGGCGCGGCTTTTCGCGAACTGCGCCGCGAGCAGGGCATGATTCCCATGCAGGTAGCCGCACCAGCTGGCACGGGAGGCCGCCTGCTTCAGGCGGGATTGGCCGGTGGCGCTGCCCGGGCCTCCACGGGCTATGCTTTCCTGCGCATCCAGCACTGGGCCGCGCGCTGCGCCGAGCAGCTGCTCACAAACCAACACCCGATTGCCCAGCCGCCGGACCCACACTGGCGGCGCTGGGTCGATCAGCTTTTCCTGCGCGTGATTGAGCAGTATCCGGAGCGGGCACCCGCCTTCTTTATGGCCATGGCCGGCGGCGTCGCTAGCGATACGCTGCTGCGCTTCCTGTCCGACGAAGGTCGTCCGCAAGACTTTATGAAAGTCGCCGCCGCCTTGCCCAAGGCACCCTTCCTGCGCGCGCTGCCAGCAGCAATGGGCGCAAGCAGAGTCTGATGCAGCGCCGCACGCACAGTCTGGCCTTTGCCGCAGGTGGTGTGCTGATCGCCACCGCCTCGTTACTGGGCGTCGAACTCCCCTATCTGTTACAGCTGGTACTGCTTGCCTTGCTGGTGGTCATGGTCGGTCTGCCCCATGGTGCGCTGGACCCGCTGTTGGCTCGTGCCGCGGGTCTGGCACCCGGGACCATGGGCATGACACGTTTCCTCGGACTTTATGTGCTCCAACTGACGCTGGCACTGCTGCTGTGGTGGTGGCAACCGGAATTGGCCCTATCGCTGTTCCTGCTCATGTCAGCCATACATTTCGCCGATGACTGGATGCCCGAGCTACCACTCTGGAGCCGTGCGCTGGCCGGCAGCGGACTGATTCTGGCCCCCTTGCTATTTCACCCACAGGAGGTTGCCGGTCTGTTTGGCGTACTCAGTAGCGCCACTTTTGGCCAGTGGCTCACCACGGCCCTGCAGCCCCTCGCGCTGCTGGTGGTGACCGGTCTCGCCGGCGCTGGCCTGATCAGTGTGGCGCGGCGGCAGCCGGCGGGGCTGGAACTGCTGACCGTGCTGCTGCTGGCCTGGGCGCTGACACCATTGCTCTTTTTTGTGGTGTACTTCTGCGGTCTGCACAGCCCACGGCATTTGATCGACTCGTTCCGGGAGTTACAGATGCCTGGGCGTGTCACCCTGGGCGTATGCCTTGCCTTGACCGCACTGACCGTCATCGGCGCGCTACTGCTGGCGCAGACACAGCCCCAATGGGATCGGGAGGAGGCACTGCTGCGCCTGGTATTCGTGGGCCTGGCGGTGCTGACCGTGCCCCATATGACCCTGCTATGGCGTGTGAAACAGCAGAACCGGCTGAACCCCGGTAACTAAGGTCAAGCTTTAAGCTGCAGCACCCAGCGACCCAGCTGCAGGAACAGCCAGAGAAATGCCACCGGTAAAATGCCGGTCTGAAGCACGAAAACCACACTGAGCTGAATAAGATGCTCGATCATCTCGGCCGCCCGCGCCTGCACGGCAGCCACCCGTTCCGCCAGCTGCAAGCCATCAGTGGCCGCATCCATGGTGTCGGAAAAGGCCTCACTGAGCCCCTCAAACCAACCCGTCTCTGCCTCCGGCGCCGGTAGCTGTTCAATGGGATCGCCGCCCATGGCTTCCAGTTCCTGTTCGGCCGCCATGATCACTTCCGTACTCTCCGCATAGCGGGACGCGAGAAACGTGTCGTAGACCAGCTCATTAGCGAGCAGGGTTATGGGCACGGCAAAGCGCAGAAACATCGCTATGAGCAGCAGGCGCCAGAGCGTACTGCGCGTCAGGCCGCCACGGGACCGTTTGGCAACATAGAGGGCCAGCAGCCACAGGCACAGCACAGCCACGGTCAGCTGCACCAGCCAGTAGGCGCTCAGCTCCAGCAGCACCTGCTGGACCCCCAGCGATACGGTAGCGCCCAGCATCAGCCAGGAAAAGCGTTCCACCAGATCATTCACCGGATCCAACAGCTCGCCCGGGGTCAGCGTGACACCCACGCCGGCGGGCTGCAGGGCAACCTCCGTGCCCTGCACCGCTGAGATCACACCGTTAAGCGTGCGCGCCAGCGCAAAGGTCACCAGCGCGCGCTGAAACAGGGATTCATAGTTCTGCGCCGCACGCTGGTCCAGCACCGGAGTGACCGCCAGCGCAGCCACGAGCAGTAACAGGATGACCAGGCTCAGGCGCGATCGCAGTGACAGGGAAGAATCGGTGCTGACGGATTGCATAGCCTCTAGCCTAGGTCAGAACGGTCTACAGGAACAACATGACCAGCACACCGGAAACGGTCAACATAATGCCAAGCACCTTACGCGCCGTGATCGCCTCCCCCAGGATGAGCCAGGCGAATAACACCATGAACCCCCCCTGTGCCTCATTGTAAATGGAGGCCTCAGAGGCGGGGATCAGCATGTAACCTGCCAGCCATAACAAGCTGCCCCCAAAGCCGCCCAGGAAGCAGGCAAACAGGGTCATGGCCCAGGGATGGGGCCGGGCATAAACGGCCGCGACCTTGCGCCACTCGCGACGCACGGTCATGACCGCCAACATGGCCAGTACGCCACCCGCCAGGCGAATGGCTACCACCCACAGAAAGGGACCCTGTTCCAGCAAGGGCTTCACCATCACCACGCCCACGGCCATGATGATCATGGCCGCCATACCGAGCAGCAGCCCCTTACGCAAATCCGCCGCGGTCACTTCAGTCTGATAGCGCTTCAGGGTAACGACCAGAATACCCGCCATGACCAGCGCAAATCCGACCCACTGCACCGCGCTAAGGCGTTCCCCCAGATAAATGGCGGAGACAAAAATAACGCAGGGACTGAGCAAGCCGCCAATCACACCGGTACGACCGGCGCCCACCAGGTTCAGCGTACGCAGATACAGCGTATCGGCCAGCGCCATACCCAGCACGCCGGACAACAGCATGATGAGGTAATCCCCAGCGGTGAAGTCTGGCCAGCGGCTATCGGTGAGCAGCGCCAGGCCCACCAGCGTCAGCACCATCAGCCCCAGCGACAGGCCGTTCTTGCAGAGATTCAGCTCAAAGGGCGGCATGGTCTCGCCGGAACGGCGAAACAGGACCACCGCCAGCGCCCAGGCCATGGGCGAGGCCAGCGCGAAGAATTCTCCCCAACCCATAAATCGGTGCCTGCTGACGCCCGGGAGGGCGCTACTGCACCGTCACCTTGAGCAGCTTGACTGGCGTCACCGGCACATCCTGATAGTCCAGCGCCGCATGATAGCCGGTAGGCACCTGGGCGATCGCCTCCAGTACCTCGCGTCCGCTGGTCACATCACCAAACACCGTGTAGCCCCAGTTGCGCGAACTGGGATCCAGGGCGCGCTCATTGTCGGCCACATTAAAAAAGAACTGATTGGTGGCCGAATGGGGATCCTCATAGCGGGCCATGGCGATGGTCCAGGCCATATTGGATAAACCGTTACCGGACTCATTCATCACCGGCTCGCGCGTGCTACGCTCCTCCCACTGCTCATCAAACCCGCCACCCTGAACCACGAAATCCTTAATGACACGATGAAAAATCGTGTTGTTATAGGCCCCATCCAGTGCATAGCGCAGAAAGTTATTCACATTGGCCGGTGCGCGCATGCGATTCAGCTCCACTTCCACCACACCCATGGAGGTTTCGAAGCGCACCACGGGAAACAGGTTGTCAGGCAGCACCGGCTCCGGAGCGTGCTCAAAGTCAGCCATGGCCAGCACCGGTAGCAGCACCGCCAGCAAAAAAACAGGTCGCAACATTGAATTCACCGCGATGGAAATCAGCGTCTATGATACCCCTATGACTGCACCAACTCTCTACCTGATTGCGGCGCTGCTGGGCCTGCTGGCCAGCTGGTATCTGCTGCCCCTGCGCTGGGCGGCTCTGCTGTCCTGGTTGGCGCGGCGCCTGGCGGGCCTAAAGCCCAAACAATGCCAGGTGGGCGAGGTTCACTGGCAGTATCTTGAAGGGGGACAGGGGCCAACGCTGGTGCTGCTGCACGGGATGGCCGCAGAAGCCGATCACTGGCTGGCTATCGCCGCCAGGCTACGCAGCGATTACCGGCTCCTGATTCCCGACCTGCCGGGCTTTGGCGGCAGCACCCCGCCGCAGGGGCTGGACTTCCGCATTGAAGCACAGTCACAACGTCTGGAGGCCTGGCTGGATCAGCTCGGGGTTCACTCCTGCCTGCTGGCCGGTAATTCCATGGGTGCCTGGATCGCAGCCGATTTCAGCGCGCGCCACCCGGAGCGGGTGCGTGCACTTTGGCTGCAGGATGCTTTCGGCCTGCACAGTGCGCGCCAAAGTGCCATCATGCGTGACTTCGTGACCGGTCAGGACAACCCCTTTCTGATTCAAAACATGACTGACTATCGCCGTCTGGTGAAGCAGATGTTCCATCGCGCACCCCCCTTGCCCTACCCCCTGCAGCGCGCGGGATTTGTCAACGCGGCGCGCCTGGCCCCGGAACTAGAGCGCATGCAAAGGGAACTGCTGGAGCAGTCCACCCCCGTGGAACCGCTTTTGTCCGGGCTCAACACGCCAACGCTGATTGAATGGGGCGAAGAAGACCGGGCCACCGATCCGGATGGAGTTCGCGTGCTGCGAGAACTGTTACCGAACTGTGAGTGTGTAACACACGCACGGGTCGGCCACCTGCCCATGCTGGAGGCGCCCGGGCCATGCCTGCGGGCCTGGCAAAGCTTTGCCACTGAACATAAGCTCATGACCGACGTTACGGCGTCGCATGACCGCACAACCTAGGAAACGAGGACACCCTGTGGACCATTCAACCCGTCTGCCCGCCCATGCGCTGCGCTGGCACTGTGACGAGACACAGCTTGATTTCACATCCACCGCTGAGCTCGACCCGGCCAAAGGCGTACTGGGTCAGCCCATCGCGCTGGCCGCCATGCGCTTTGGCGTCGAATGCGATGCGCCGGGGCAGAACATCTATGTTCGCGGACTGAGTGGCACTGGACGCATGACCCTGGTGCGCGCGGTGCTGGAGGAATTGGATCCGCAACCGCGCCGACGGCTGGACCGCTGCTACGTACACAATTTTTCGCAGCCCGATCGGCCGCGTCTGCTGACCCTGGCGGCAGGCCAGGGACCGGCGCTGCGCAAGCAGCTGCGACAGTGCGTGGAATTCATTGGCACCCGTCTCGGGGAAAGCCTTGAGAGCCAGGATGTGCAAGAGCGCATGGAAGCCATCAAGCAGCAAACACAGGCAGCCGTGAAGGACCTGACAGCACCGCTGGAACAGGAGCTTCATGAGCAGGGACTGACCCTGGTGCAATTGCAAAACGGGCCAGTCGCGCGCTCAGCAGTCTACGCGCTACGTGGGGGCCAGCCGGTGGCACCGGAAGTGCTGCGTCAGCAGGTTCTGGCCGGCGAACTGGACGCGCAGGAAGCGGAGCAACTGGAGCAGGCCATCGCCGTCTACAGCCAACGGGTGGACGCGCTGGGGCGGGAAGCGGCCAAAGCCTGGCAGCGCGGCGTGGAAGCGGTTGCCAGCCTGGTAGAGGGCGAGACCCGCGCGGTGCTCAATACGCTGTTCCAGCCGCTACGCGAGGCCTTCAATCAGGAACCGCTACACCGGTTTGTTGAGGAACTGATCGAAGACGTGATCGAAAACCGCTTACCGGGCAGCAATACGGAAAACCTGCCCGACGCCCAGGATATCTACGGCGTAAATGTGGTCATCACGCACGGTGCGGACGGGCCCGGACCGGTGATTACAGAGCACGCGCCCAGCGTTGCCAATCTGCTCGGGCGCATCGAACCCGATTTCGTCAGCGGTGGACAGCCAGTGAGCAATTACAACGGTATTCGTGCCGGCGCCCTGCTCCAGGCCGATGGGGGCTTTCTGGCTCTGGATGCCAATGATGTCCTGAGTGAACCTGGCGCCTGGCGTCTGCTCATGCGCGCCCTGCGCACGGGTTCCGTTACCCTGGCGCCAACCGAACTGGGGCTACCCCAAGCGACCCAGACCCTGAAGCCGGAACCCATCGACATTCAGGTGCGGGTCATCCTGATTGGCAGCAGCGGCCTGTTCTACCAGCTGGATCAGGTAGATCAGGATTTCTCGGACCTGTTTAAGGTGTTGGCGGATTTCGACTCGGAAATCGACCGCGACGATCAGGGCGTCATGAGCTATGCCGGCGTGCTCGCCAAGCTCTGCCGTGAGGAAAACCTGCCCCATTTCACCGCCTGTGGCGTCGCGGCCATGGCCGAACACGGCGCGCGCATCGCCGCCCGACGGGAACGCCTCACCGCGCGCTTTGGCCGGGTGGCAGATATTGCCCGGGAAGCCGCTTTCCGGGCCCGTGAGGCGGACAGTGAAACGGTGCAGCGCAGTCATGTAGAGCATACGATCCGGCAGACCCGCTACCGCGCGTCACTCCCCTCTCAGCGCTATCAACAGTTAATTGCCGATCGCACCATTCGGGTGGAAACCCACGGGTCCGTGGTGGGACAGATTAATGGCATGGCAGTCATCCACGCCGGCCCACTGGCCTACGGCTTTCCGGCCCGACTCACGGCTACCGTCGGTCCCGGGCGCGCCGGCGTAATTGACATTGAAGGCGCGGCAGCGCTGGCCGGCAGCATTCACACGAAAGGCTTCCATATCCTCGGCGGACTGCTGCGCTACGTACTGCGCACCGAGCACCCGCTGGCCTTCAGCGCGTCGATTGCCTTTGAACAAAGCTATGGCGGTATCGATGGTGATTCCGCGTCCGGCGCCGAGTTCTGCTGCCTCATCAGCGCCCTCACCGGTGTGCCCATTCGCCAGGGTATCGCCATGACCGGCGCCATTGACCAGCATGGGCACGTACAGGCCATTGGTGGTGTGAACGAAAAAGTGGACGGCCATTTCGATGCCTGCGTGGCGCTCGGTTTGGACGGCACCCAAGGTGCCATCGTGCCGCGCGCCAACGCCGGTGATCTCATGCTGCGCGATGAGGTGGTGGCAGCCTGTGAGGCTGGCCAGTTTCATATCTATGCGGTTGAGACAGTGGGGCAAGCACTGGAGGTTCTAACCGGTCAGGCCAGCGGTGACCCAGCCGCAGCTGAACCCTATGCCGAGGACAGCCTATTCGCGCTCGCCCAGCAACAGGCTGCAACCTTTCTACGTCGCTCCTTGAATCACGACCCGAAAAACCGCGCCTGATCCGATGCCGCGACTTCAAGCCATTCTCACCGGCGCCCTGTTGGCCTATCTTTGCCTGGCACTGGGCTGGGGCGCCTGGCAGATCCTGCCAACGGACAACGGCCCCCTCTGGTCCTGGGGCGGCTTGGCCCTGGCGGCAAGCGCCGCGCTGAGCGGACTGCTGTGGGACCTTAGCCGGGGTCAACCCAACCAGCGACCCCCCCTCATATTCACGGTGCTTTGCGGCCTGGGACTCGCCATCAGCATGAGCCAGTCCTACCGCTACGGCGATGCCGCCGGCTGGGCACACGTTGCGGCCGGCGCAGTACTGATTGGGTGGTTTGTCTACCTGCGCCATCTGCGCAGGGCCAGTTGAGCAGCCGAACGTCGGCGTCAAACCCAAAAAAAACGGGGCCCGAAGGCCCCGTCTTGCATTGCCGGACAGTCGCTTTAGCGGAAGTTCTTGATGTAGCGAATGCCGTATTCACGGGGGCGGTTGATGGTCTGCCGCCGCTTACCAAAGAAGTTATCCAGCTCAAAGGGATTGTCGAAGAGGATGGCCCGTTCGTCCGTGAGGTTGTTCACGAACAGTTGCACGCTCCAGTCCTCACCACCGGTTCCGAGCTTGAAGTCACCAATATCATAGCTGGGCTGCAGATACTGCGGCGCCGGCGCATCAGCGGGAATCGGCTCGATCTGGTTCAGGCTGTCGCCCGTGTAGCTCCATTGCAAGCGTGCATAGGCGCTATCGGCACGACCACCGAACCAGTCCACATTCCAATCGTACTGGAAGTAGAAGGAACCCTGAAACTCAGAGGTCAGCGGCAGGCGTGAACCGGCCGGCACTTCGACCGCAAAGTTAAAGCCGTCATCCAGCGTGGCATCGAGCCAGGTGGCGTTGAAACCGGCGCTGATATTTTCCGTCAGCAGCGCGTCCAACTGCACCTCGAAGCCTTCAGAGGTGGCGTCCCCGACATTACCCACAACCACCTGGAACGGCTGGCCGCAAAGCGGTGCCGGCTGCGCATTCGGCGCACCGCAGGGCACGTTCGACGGATCAATCACCTCTAGCTGATAGTTATCCCACTTCATATTGAAGTAGGTGGCCGTCAAATTGGCACGCCCGTCGGCCAGCACCATCTTGGTACCAAATTCCACGTTCTTCAGGAAGTCGGCCTCGTACTGGCGCGGGAAGAAGGAAAATTCCGTACGCGTTCGGTTGGTACCGCCGGGTCGGAAGCCCTCTGAGTACAACGCGTAGAACAGCATGTCATCGTTCATCTGCCAGGACAGGCTGACCTTGGGCACAAAGTCACTGTCAGTGGCTGGCAAATCGAGGAAGCCTGGCTGGCCGTCAGCACCGGTAGTGACCAGGTTGCCGCGCGGGTTTTCCACGTAGTATTGCTTGTCGGTTGAGCGATCAAACCAGCGGCCGCCAACCGTGAGATCCCACTGTTCATTGATGTGCCAGGTCACTTCACCAAACACGGCATACTGTTCCCAGTCGGTAGAGTCGCCGGACTGCCACCAGGCACCACGCGGATCCACGGTGGGCACGGGGCCAAGACGTCCTGCCTGCCAGTTGGCGTAGGCCTGCGACTGGTTGTAACCATCGGTCAGCGTGTCGAAGGTCCAGTCTTGCTCAGCTTTCTCATAGAACACGCCAGCAACCCAGTCCAGACGATCGCCCTGCGATGACAGGCGGAATTCCTGCGCCAGCTTGGTGTCTTTCTGGGCGTTCTGAAGGAAGCCGATGGGGTCGTTGTAATAGGGGCCCTGACCTTCGGGCTGGAAGCAATAGGGGCTGTAGTTGACGTATGCACCGTAGCAGAAGGTGCCAAAATAGGCCGCATAGGTCTGCGTATCCTGGCGGTAGGTCCAGTCACGGGTGAAGTAGGACGTCGCCGATACGAAGTTGGCGAAGCCCAGATCCCCTTCAAAGGTCAGCGCGTACTGGGTCCAGTCCTGGTCATCCCATTCCTGATCCGGCTTGAAGCGCGCCACGGCCAGCTCTCGGCCCGTGGTAATGTCCTGCTCAGGACGACCCTTGGAATAGGTGTCCTGATAGACCACGCTGGCGGTCGCGGTCCAGTCGTCGTTCATGAACCAGCGTGCCGCAATGCGTCCGCCCTTGTATTCGACGCTGTTGAAATTCTCTCGTTCCTGCCCGGCGTTGTTATAAATGCCGTAGGGCACGGAATCCGTATTGACGTTGTCAATGAAACCACCGTCTTCCGCGGTAAAACCAACCAGACGAATGGCGAAATTATCGCTGATCGGAATGTTGGCCATGGCGCTGAGGTCGTAGCTGTCGTCAACGTCTGAACCGTTCTTGTAGGTGATGTCGACAAACGAATCGAAGGCCGTTGGATCCGGCTTGTTGGTAATGATTCGTAGCAAACCGGACTGGGCGTTGGCGCCGTAGAGCGTTCCCTGAGGTCCGCTCAGTGCCTCCACCCGCTCGATATCGACCATGCGTGGGTTCGGCGTCGAGTTCAGCGTCAGCGATTGTTCGTCGAGGTACAGCGCCGACGAGGACTCCGCAATGAAGCTGCCATAGGCATCTGCCACGCCGCGGAAGTAAATGGATGCACTGCCTGGGTTGGTCGTAACGAAGGACAGGCTGGGAATGAAGCGCGCGTAATCATCGATGCCGTTAAGGCCCGCCACGCGCAGCGTCTCTTCCGACAGCGCCTGAATGCTCTCGGGAATCTGCATGGCCGTCTCAGCACGCTTACGCGCCGTGACCAGAACCTCTTCCAGCACCAGATCGCCGGCGGCTTCCTGATCCTGATCCTGCGCCATGGCCACACCGGCCGGCGCTGCCAGTACCGCAGAAATGGCAAAACTCAGGTTTTTAGGGTGTAGGGTGCGCAGGGTTTGCGTACCGATCTTTTCGTCAGCCATGTTTTAACGTCCTCGCCAGCGTTTATGGATTTTTAACCGTCTTTTTAGACGGCTCTCACGAACATGACAAAATTTAGGGGGTCGGTCAAGCACTTATGCGAGCATTTTCGTCATCATTCGACCTCATTGCCACACCCAGAGCACGGACCAGACCCGGGAAGCTTTGCTCACCAGCGGCAATGCGGTACGCTTTGGCCCATGGAATTTGACGGCAACTTAAAAGACCTTGGCGCCGTGGATGCGCAGGCGCTAATCGACCGCGTGCTCGGCTTGCCGGATGAGCTTTGGCGCGCCAATCAGTACCGGCAAAATGCCTACTCGGTGCATGAACATACCGAGTCACTGGTGATGGTGTTTTGCAACGGCTGGCCCGACATGACGGTCAGTAAGGAGTCTGCCTGGGATGATCTACACGACCTGGCCGTACCTCTCATGCAGGATATTCTGCAGGCGCATTATCCGCCCGGCGGCACGATCTTGCGCGCCATGGCGGCCAAACTGAAACCGGGCGGCGTAATCACACCGCATCGCGATACCCATCAGTCATTTGTTGCCAGCCACCGCATTCATGTCCCGATCACCACCAATACCGGTGTGCGCTTTATGATCAATGGGCGGCCTCATCGCTTCACCATCGGCCATGCCTACGAGATCAACAACCAGCGCAACCATTCGGTGATGAATACGGGCAAGGAAGACCGCATTACCTTCATCTTCGACTATCTGCCGCCGAGTCAGAACGGTGCCGGGCCACAGGTCAGCGAGGCCGGGACCGGCAGCTAAGGACCGCTCGGCTCGCGCAGGCTCTGCGGCTGGCGCTCCTGGGGTAATTGCCGTAGCAGTGGCTCTAGCTGGTCGATCAACTCATCCAGCTCACTCTCGTAGTGACGCCAGAAATCCAGTCCCTTGGTATACAGCGGCTGTCGCACCTGCTCTGAGCTGGCCGTGTTGATGGCACGATCCGTTTCCCAGAAACGCAGGCAGTTGTCTTCAAAAGGCAAGCCAAGAAAATCGAGCATGCGACGCACCTGACCCTCCAGGTCCGTGACCACATCTTCATAGCGAACGTCCAGCACCTTGCTGGGCAGCACCGTATGCCAGTGATCCATCAGGCGCTGGTAGTCCATGTAGTACTGCCCCAGTTCAAAAAAGTCATAGCTGAAGGACTGACCGCCATAGAACAGTTGTTTGTAGGTGCCAATGCAGCTATCCAGCGGGTGCCGGCAGGCATTAATGACACGCGCGCCCGGCAACAGCATATGCAAAAAGCCCACATGAGAAAAATTGTTGGGCATCTTGTCAATGAAATAGGGCTTGCCGGTACGATAGCGCTGTGTTCCTTCAAGGTAGCGCTCCCCGAGCATTCGCGCATCCTGCTCAGCGAGTTCCCGCACGGCCTCGGGATATTCACGCCCGTCTTTTTGCGCCTGGCTGACATCGCGAATCCGGCGCGACAAATCGGTCAGCTCCTGCGTACCTTCCACCGCCGAATGACTGGCAAGAATCTGCTCGATCAGCGTGGAACCAGAGCGCGGCAGCCCCACCACGAGAATCGGTGCCGGGTCGGGGGCGCCCCAACCCTCTCGGGCTGCAAAAAATTCGGCGTCAAAAACCTCCATGGTGCGATCGGTTACCAGCTGGTTCATCACCGGGTCATAGGACTCCTGCGCGCGTCGCAACTCAGCACCGGCACGATAGGCCTCCAGCGCTGGCCCATAGGCCTCCTGGTTCTCACGGTGCTTGCCCAGCGCGTAATTCAGATTGACGCGTGTTTCATCCGGTAACACATCGTTGTCCACCAGTTGCTCCAGCAACGCCAGTTCTTCCTCATCAAAAGAATAAGTTTTCAAATTGGCCAGCGCCCACCAGGGCTCTCCGAAGGATGGGTGCGCGCGAACACAGGCCTTGAGCGCCGCAATAGCCTCCTCCGTGCGGCCTATGGTCTTCAGCACATGACCCTTGCCAGACAGAGCGCCACCGTGTCCTGGCTGCAGTACCAGAGCTTCCTCATACACAGCGAGCGCTTCCTCATAGCGATGCGCCTTGGTGAGAATACTGCCCTTGATGACCAGGCTGGTGACCAGCCGCGGGGCGTGGCGAATGGCCTCGTTGACGGCAGTCAGCGCCAGCTCGAAGTTATCCTCCTTCATGTACGCACTGGCGAGATCCTGCCACGCGGGCATGAAGTCCGGCGCTGCTTCAACGGCGCGCGTGAGCAGTCGGATGGCGGGCAGGCGGCGATCCATGTTCGAGGCCACCTGGGCCAGCAAACGCAAGGCCACGGGATCCTCCGGGTGGTCGGCCAGATGCTGCCGCAAAAGCTGCTCCGCTTCATCGAGCCGCTCTTCCTCAATGGCGGCAGCCGCTTCCAAGGCCACGGCACGGTCCGGATCCAGGGCCAGGGCCCGGGCCCGGGCCGCCTCTGATTCCGGTTTGCGGTCCGCCATGGCCAGAGCCCGTGACAGGGCCAGCTGCGTGGGTGCACGCCGGGGCACAGCCTCCGCCGCCGCTTGTAGCAAGGGAACGGCTTTGGC
>JAOZKI010000064.1 GCA_029935455.1 Lysobacterales bacterium
AGAAGAGGTGGGTAAGCAGTTTGACGTGACGCGGGAGCGCATTCGTCAGATCGAAGCCAAGGCGCTGCGCAAGCTGCGTCACCCGACCCGCTCCGAGCAGCTGCGGAGCTTCCTCGACCTAGAGTAAGCTCATGGTCCATGAGTGCAACCCGGCCCGAGGCCGGGCGGCGCCTCATAAAGCCTGGTGCGCTCCGCTTTCCAGTGAGTCAGGACGGAAGGCAGCGACGGGGCAATGATCACCGCACGGGCCCTTAGCTCAGTTGGTTAGAGCAGGCGACTCATAATCGCTTGGTCGCAGGTTCAAGTCCTGCAGGGCCCACCATTTCTTTTCGTCTCCATTTCTGCTGTTTGTTGCCGTCGGGCGCAGGCGTGAAAAGCCTGCGCTGCTGCGCATCTGATCTATACTGACCCTAGGGGACCTGAGGCCATCTGGTGGCTTTCGGTCTTAGACGAATTCTATGGGAGCAGGGAGATGCGCGAAGGCATAAGGCAGGTGGGGTCATGATGGCGCTGTTATTCGCGCTGTGGTTGGGCGTGGCCTACTGCGTGATGAGTGGGCGCTCCGGGGCCGCCCTGTGGGGAGGCTACGCGGTGCTGCTGGCGTCTTTGCTCTGGTTCCTGCACCATGCCAGCGACCCGCTGGCGATCCTGCTCTAGGTGCGCCCCATGGACCTTCGCTACCGACAACTCAATGCTCTCGGTCTGCTGGCCATCAGTGCCGTGCTCGCCTATGCCTTTGCCTCGCAGTTCATCACCGGGGAATTGCCCTGTCCGCTTTGCCTGTTGCAACGCATTGGCTTTGTGGCCGTTGGCCTTGGCCTGCTTATGAACGTCATGCTGGGCCCGCGGCCCGCGCACTATGGCTTTGCCATTATTGCTGCTATTGCCGGTGGCATCTTTGCCCTGCGGCAGGTGAGTCTGCACGTCATTCCGGGCACGCCGCCCTATGGCGACCCGTTCTTCGGCATGCATTTTTATACCTGGGCCTTCATTCTGTTTGCCGTCATGATTACCGGCCTGGCAGCGCTCGTGGGCCTGCGCGCCCAGTATGAGGACACGGCGGGCTACCAGCCCCTGCGCCTGCAGCCCTTGCTGTGTAAGCTGGGGGTGCTGGCGCTGCTGCTGATGATGGCCGCGAACGTGCTGCTGACCTTTGCCGAATGCGGCCCGGGAGTCTGTCCCGATAACCCGACGGATTACTGGCTGCTGCGCTAGCGACGGCCTTGGCAGGGTTTGCTCAGCGGGCCAGGGTTTGAGTGAGCTGCGGATTGTCCCGCATGAATGCGTGGGCTTCCTGCACGCGCTCGGAATCAAAAGTTCCCCGCGGCCAGTAGCTCAGGAACTGCGCGTAGGCATCAGCCGCTGCCTGCGTGTTGCCCAGAGCCGCGTGCGACATGCCCAGCCCATGGTAGGCCCGCACGTAGTACAGCGGTGCCATGATGCGCTCAATTTGGCTGTCGATCAGCTGTTGAAACTGCGTAGCGGCGTCTTCATAGCGTTCATCGCGAAGGTAGGCCTGGCCCAATTCGTACCAGGTCTGCGCATGATCGGGTAGGCGCTGAAAGTGGAACTGGACGCCATTTTCCGTCAGTTGTTCAGCGGCTGCCTCAAAGGCATCAACCGCCCGTTGGGGGTCGGCCGCCATGTATCCCTCCAGTCTGAGAGCCAATCGATGCAGTGCCGGCCCCCCATCCAGTTCGGCTTGCGTGCGCAATTGGTCAGTCAGCTCGGCCGCTTGTTCGGCCTGGCCCTGCGCCCAGAAGGCGCGTGCCATGATAAACAGCGCCTCCCAGCTTACCCAGCTGCCAGCGCTCACCGTGAAGGCTTCTTGCGCCACGCTCGCAGCCGCCTGCGGCGAGCCGGATTCCAGCAGCACGCGTGCCCGGTGCAGTTGTGCCATGGCGGTAAAGGCGTTCTCGCTGTCGTAGGCTTCCTCTGCTTCTTGCAGCTGTTCCAGCGTTGCGGTCAGCTGATCCTCCAGCACCTGCAAGTTGGCGGCATTCGTATGTCCAAGCCACTGGGCATAGGGGTCCGGCATGGTCAGCAGATCGTCGCTGCGCGCCTGCGCTGCGTCCAGGTCCCGTTGCAGCAGCGCCGCCCGGTATTCGGTTTGCGTGAGAAAGCTGGAGCCAGCCGGTTCCAGTTCCCGGGCCAGTGCTATCTGACGTTGCCCATCGTCGAGCTTGCCGGCGTTCACGTAGTACCAGCTGAGGGCCAGACGTACCGCGGCGTTGTCGGGTTGGCGCCGAGCGGCTTCAAGCAGAACGCGTTCCGCTTCAGCCTCGCGATCGCGCGCGTAGAGCATGTTGGCCAGACCGCTTTCCACACCCGGGTAGTCGTAGCCGATTTCACGCAGCCGCTGCCAGTGTTCGATGGCACCATCAACCCGCTCCATCTTCGCCAGCACGGTAGCCAGCTGGTGACGGCCTGAATGCAGGGATGGGTCAAGAGCCAGCGCTGCCTCAAAGCTTTCTACCGCGAGATGGTAGCGGTCCCAGCTCTGGGCGAAGTGCAGGCCTTCTACCAGGTAGCGCTCCCGCGCGGGCAGCCTTTCGCGATGGGCGAAGGCCGCATCAAAGCTGCTACTGGAATCGTTAACGCGGCCGAGATTCTCCTGAATCCAACCCAGTCTCGCATGTGCCATGGCAAAGCCGGGATCCAGCTCAACAGCCCGTTCCAGCAGGGGAATCGCCGCCTCACGCTTGAGCTGCAAATCCAGTTGCAAGCCTTCCACATAGAGACGATAGGCTGCCAGTGAATCGGTGGTGACATCCTTCAGGTCACGATCCAGCATGTCCATGCTGTTCGGGCGTAGTGCAACCCGTACTTCCTGCGTCAGATCGTCAACGATATCGAAGACTTCGTCCGGTGGACCCGCATTTCGGCGCGATAGCAGCAGCTGTCCGCTGCTCACGTCGGTGAGTGCGAGGCTGACCTGTAAGCGCTCGCCGAGCTGCGCGTAGCTGCCGCTCAGGACCGCGCCGACACCGGCTTCACTGGCCAGTTGCTCCAGTTTCGCGGGTGCGGCGATCGTGCCGGCCATTATCAGTTCCTGCGAAACGGTGCTGTATAGCTCCTGATTGCTGAGTACGCGCAAGCTCTGTGATTGCGACAGGTCGGTAATGACCATGTCCGCTAGGGCCGTGCTGAGCCAGTCGATGCTGGCAGTCTGGCTGCGATTTTCGAAGGGCAGCACGGCGATGCTCTGCAGGTCCGATAGCGCGAGGGGTGCAGTCTGGTCAGTAGCTGAGTCCAGGCGCGGTACCCAGTTCCAGATCACCACCGCCAGGCTTAAAAGCACCGCGAACATAACGCCGATCTGCCATCGCCGTGGCCCCACGGCGGCTTTTCTGTTGGCCATGCCGGTCACAGGTTTTGGCGGGCGAACCGCCGCTTCTGATTCATTAAGCAGGCGCTGGACGCTTTGCGCTAATTCGCGCGGGCCGTGCTGGCCGCTACCCGGCCGCGCGTCGAGCCATTGCTCCGTGCTCAGGAAGTACTCCATATCCGCTTGCGGTGACGTGTCGTCAATGCGGTAGGTAAGAATCTTGCGGTCACGCTGCAGAGCTCGTTCTACCTCGCGCAGCACCTGGCGCGAGGCATTGGCGTGCTCTGAAAACAACAGCACCATGATGTCACAGTGGCTGATGGCTTCGATAATCGTGCTGGCCCAGCTGGCGCCCGGATTGATGTCGCGGGGGGCAATCCAGCAGCTGATGCCCTGCTGCTCCAGCATGGAACAAAGGGCCATGGCCTGCGCATGGTCCTTATTCGAGTGGGAGATAAATACCCGACCGTGTTTGGCATCAGTGGCCGTTTTGCCGTTCATTTCAAGCCCAGTTTTCTCTGCATGTCGAGCTGATGGGGAACGGGGGCGGTTGGGGACAGGTAAAGCGTCGAGAGGACGCTAAGTTCAGCGGTTGCGAGAGACTCCAGCTTAACACGTTCCAGTCGCAGTTGCGCGAGCGGATGCGTAGCACGCTCATAAATGACCACTTCATGCTCCGCTGGATAGTGTTCGAGCAGGGCGTCGCGAAGTAGCTCCAGCACACCAGCATGGGCGCGGGTATCGGTCCGGTAGCGGTGTTCTCCCAGCGTGCCCGCCTGTAGCAACACAAGGTTGGTCGTGGTGTCCAGCGCTCGCGGTCGCAATAAGAAGTCGGTGGCATCGTAAATCATGCGCCCTTGCAAACCCGGGTCGAAACCCAGTTCCGCAATCAGACAGTCTTCGATGGAAACGCCTGGGATAAGTTTGGCATCGTGACCGCGTAGGCGTGCCTGGCTCACCGCCTCGATGGCAGGTGGTACCACGATGGATGGATGTCCACTGACCGCGAAGCAAACCCGCTCACCGGCGTAAACCGGGTCCAGCAGGGCTGCGGTCATGGCCGCGTGGAAATCCCGCGCGTCGTTGTTGTCTCCGTACAGTGCATGCAAGGAGGTGGCATCGCTGCGCAGGCTCTTCAGCCAGGCGCCCTGAATCGGATCGGATACGAGATAGAAAACGCGATCGGCCTGCTCCAGTGCATAGCGACCCTGCGGCGTCAGATGTCCCGCCAGGCCGTAACCCAGTCCGACTGCCTCCAGGCTGCCCGTCGCGCGCGGTGGGCGCGGTGCGTCTGGCAAGGGCGCTAGCGGACGGTCGAAGGGGACCGCTGGGCACGCCTTATGGCCGAGAACATCGCGCAGCCGCGCGTAGCGCTGCGCGTCTGCGCTTGCCGGTGCCAGTGGCGGCACGAATAAGGTAGAGATCACTGATACGTCGGCCGCACCCAGTTCCTGCAAGGGCACGCGCAGTATCTTGGAGGGCGCAATGGGGAACTGGGAGGCCTCGTAAACCACCACCTCATGTTCCGCAGGATAGTGCTTCAGCAACTCGTCAGTAAGCAGTTGGAGGCCTTCACGACTCCAGAGCACCGCATTGCGGTAGGTGCTGACACCGATGCTGCCTATCTGCCACAGCACCAGGCTGGAGTTTGTGTTGACCGGGGTGCCCCGAAGCAGAAACTGTGTGGCTTCATAGCTATGGCAGCCGCGTGCCACCGGGTCGACACCCAGCTCGGCGAACAGACAGGATTCAGCGGACAGGCCTGGCAGCATGCGTGCTGCTAGGCCTTCCTGATCTGCTGCCCGCCGGGCCGCATGGGACGGGGTCACGAAAACGCCTGGATGCCCATAGAAGGCCACACAGACGGTTTCGCCTGAGCGGGCCAGATCGAGCATGGCGCGTTCCATTTCCGCGTAGGTCAGATGCCGGCTCTTGCCCTCGCCATACAGATCCGTGAGCGTGCGCGCATCGGGTCGAATGCCTTGCAGCCAAGCGCTGGTCGCTGGGTCGCTGAGGATGTGCAGGACCTGATCGGCTTCCTGCACACAGGTTAAGGCCTCAGGTGTCATCTGTCCGGCAATACTAAAGCCGGTGCCAACCAGGTTGAGACTACCGCTCATAGGGGACGGCGGACCTCAGGGGAAGATCAGGATCAGGCACCCTGGCGGTGAATCATCACCCAGGTGTGTGCGGATTTTCTCCAAATCACCGGATTTCAGAATCTCTTTGTCCTCGTCAGACAGGCCATGCTTGTCCATGGCGGCGTCGGGATCCTTCATGTGCGCTTCTTGCATCTCCGGGCTTTCCGAAACTTTAACAACGTAGTCGAGTGCTTTTTTGGACATGGTCTACTCCTTCTGTGAAGAGGCGGGCTAACAGGATCCTTAGGATCCGCATGCCATTCTCGCTGCATTGCCGTGGCATGTCTATAATCGCGGCTGGCGGGGCGCAGGCGCCCGGGGGAGAGTTTGAAACATGAAGCAACCACTTCAGCTAGGTACGGGTTGGCGACGGGAGGCACCGTCGCCTGCGGACCGGCATGCCCGGCATGCAGACATACTGCCGCACCTGGAGGCGCTGGGCGTGCATCATGCCGCGCAGAAGGGCGCGCGCTTGCCGGCGCGTATGGACTTACGCCAGTGGGCGCCACCGGTGCGCTTCCAGGGGGGGTATAACACCTGCTCTGCGCACGTGGTTGCGGCCTTGCTGGGCTACTTTGAAAAGCGGGTGCACGGCCGCTATACCGCCCCCTCGCGTCTTTTCCTTTACAAGGTAGCCAAAAATTTTCTGCGCGAGCAGGGTGACGAAGGCACCTATATTCGGCAGGTGATGGGCGTGCTGAGCGCGATCGGGGTGCCGCCGGAAAAGTACTGGCCCTATTTGAAAACCGGCACCCTGAAGGCACCGCGGCATGATGATCCGCGGATCGATGCGGAACCAACGGCCTTTTGCTACGCCCTGGCGGCGGACTATCGCGCGCTGCGCTATTACCGTCTCGATCATCCGGATAAGCCTGAGCCGGCGGCCCTGCTGCAACGGGCCAAGGCCCATCTGGCCGGAGGTCTGCCCTTTGCGTTCGGTTTTCCCCTCATGCCCTCCCTGGCCCTGTCCATGAAAAATGGTCGTCTGTTGCCGCCCAAGGACGGTGAGGAGCCCATCGGTAACCATGCGGTAACCGCTATGGGTTACTCGGATCGCGTTGTCATTGGCGATCCGGCCAAAGGCTATGCCAAGACCCGCGGTGCCTTTTTAATCCAGAACAGCTGGGGCCGGGACTGGGGTGAAAAAGGCTTTGGATGGCTTCCCTATGCGTTTATCGAGGAGAATTTATGCGCGGACTTCTGGACGCTGATCAATGCAGACTGGATCAATCTGGATCGGGCTCAGTTGGGCTTGGGGTGATGCGGTATCTGTTATTCGCTGGTGTGGTGCTGGCCGGGCTGTTGCCCACGTCCCTACTGGCTGACTGCCAGCCCCTGGAGCATCCGGCTCAAACGCTGGAGGCCCTGGCGCAGGCCACGCATGAAGATAAGTTACTGCAAACCCCGGCACTTGGCCTGCTGACGGGCGAGCCGATTACCGCCCTGCCGGCGCTGAATCTGGAGACCACCGAGGCGGTGGCCGCACGCAGTGAACAGCGGCTGAAACAGCTGCATTGTATTGACCCGGCTGCGCTAACGGCCGATGAGCGTAACAGTTGGTATGCGCTGCAGTACACGCTGGAACAGGCGCGGGATTTTGCGCCCCATCACCGCTTGCGCTTTGATGTGACGCCATACAGTCTCGGCTTGGTCATGAGCTCCGTCCTACCAGTGGCCTTGACCAGCAGGCCTCTGAACACGCCGGAAGCGGTCCATGCACAGCTGGCGCTGGTCAGTGATTTGGCGCGTTATCTTGATGATATGCGTGCCAATCTGTTGCTGCAGATGGAAGCGGGCATCTATATGCCGCAATCGACCCTGCCGGTAGCCCGCGGTCTTCTGGCGGCCTTTGAGGCGCAGCTGCCGGCACTGCTGGCCATAGCGCCAGAGCGCGTTGCGGGGCTGGATGCTGCTGCCAAGCAGCAGCTAGGAGAGGGTTTGAGCGCGCGGCTGGAAGGCGAGATCAAACCCGCGCTTGAGCGACTGCTAGCGGTTTTGGACGAGCGCTATGCAGCACGGGCACCCACGGCTCTGGGCCTGGGTCAGTACGCGGGCGGTAAGGCCTACTATGAGAGCCTCATCTACAGCTACACCAACCAGCGCCTGACGGCAAGCGAGGTGCATGAGCTGGGCTTGAGCTATCTGGCCGATATTGAACAGCGCATGGGTGAGTTGCAGCGTGCGCTCGGGCATGCGGGTGATCGGGCATCCTTTCAGCAGGCCATGATGGAAAACCCCCGTTTTTACGACCGGGATGAGGACGCGCAGCTCGCGCGCTATCGGCGCTATATCCACGCCATGGACGCGCGGCTGCACGAACAGTTCAGTCTTCTGCCCCGGGCGGCCTATGACGTACAGCGTCTGGAGCCTGCCGCCGAAGCCAGCATTACCTACGGGTATTACCAGCCACCCGTCTCGCCGGAAGGCACCGGTTACTTTCGTTTTAATGGCTGCTGTCTGGATGAGCGTCCGGCGCTCTGGACGGCTGGTCTGATCTATCACGAGTTGATGCCGGGGCACCATCTGCAAGTGGCATTGAACCAGCAGAACGAGGCACTTTCGCGCTTCCGACGCGGCATTATTGAGAGCGCATTTGCCGAAGGCTGGGCCAACTACGCGGCCCATTTGGCGCTGGAAATGGGCCTGCTGGATGATCCCTACGACGAGTACGGTCTGCTGTTGCTGGAAGCTATGTCTTCTGCGCGCCTGGTGGTTGATACGGGCTTGAATGCGAGGGGCTGGAGTACCGAGCAGGCGGCCCAGTTTATGCGTGAGCATACGGTCAGCAGTGAGACGGAGATCGCCACGGAACTGCAGCGCTATGGCATGGCGCTGCCGGGTCAGGCGCTGGCTTACAAGCTGGGCAAGGAGTATGTGCTGGCGCTGCGCAACCGCAGCCGGGAAGCGGCTGGCGAGGACTGGGATCCACGTGTGTTTCACGCCCAGTTGCTCAGCGTCGGCATGCTGCCGCTACCGGTTCTGCAGCGGCATATGGAAAGCCTCTACCCCGCGCCCTGAACTGCCGCGCTGAAGCGGTTCTAGATTGCCTTGCGCCCGCTCTTGGCGGGCTGGCCCTGGCCCGCGTGATTTCCCACGTCCCGTAGCCACCGCACTTCACGTGCCCGGTCTCCGGTATGGATGCCCGGCGCTGCGTTCGCGCTACGGTGCTTGCCGCCGGATATGGCAGCGGCTTGCCATGGCTCCTGAGGGCGCTATGGGAGCGCGAGATTTTGGCGTCGCACATGAGGTCGCAGGGGCTGGGGGTTTATTCGTCGTGTGGCTGTTCTGTGAGGCCAGACATGCGGTGTGTGCGCTGCGCGCAGGCCGCCTCCGCGACACCGGATCCGGCCCAGACATCCAGCCCGGAACGGGCTCGGGTAATGCCCGTGTAAAGCAGTTCCCGGCTCAACAGCTGCCTGCCGCCAAGCCGCTCGGGGCTGTCTGGCAGCACCAGACTGACCCGCTCATACTCCGATCCCTGCGATTTGTGCACGGTAATGGCAAAAGCCGGCTCGAAGGGTGGCATCTGGGCCCGTTTAACGGCCTCCATGCCGGCCTCCCGGTCGCTGGCACCAGCCAGGGGGAAGCAGGCCCGTAGCGCGCTAACATCATGGGCCCGGTTCGGTGCCAGTTGCCAATGGCCAGAGGTGTCTTGCTGCACGGGCAGTACCAGGCCCACATCGCCGTTAAAGAGGCCGCGCGCGCGGTCATTGCGCAGCACCATGACCGGCAGGCCGGCGAACCAGGGCGGGTTGGCAAAGCGGTCCGGTGCCAGGGCTGTCAGGAAACGCGCATTGATGCCGCTGACGCCAGCAGGGCCCTCGCGCAGGGCACATAGCAGTTGGAATTTTTGCAGCTGGCTTAATAGCTCCAGGGGGTTGCCGCTTGCACATGCCGCTTGCTGCAGCTGTTCGTAGTGCGGCAGGGCGGCCTCAAACCACGGCGGTGCCGCGCGCTCGTTCGCGCCGCTGACGAGTTCATGCAGACGTATCGGTCCAGCGCTCGCTGCGGCTGGCCAGAGCCCCTGGTTCACGGCGCCCGCTAGGGCCTGCAACTCCGGCTGGTCGCGGTTGCGATAGTTGTGCTCGAGCACGGCCACGGGCACACCCAGTGCTTCATGTCCTGCGCACAGGTCAGCCAGCACCCCACCGGCTTCAACCGATGACAACTGCTCCTGATCGCCCAGTAACAGCAGGCGGGCCGGATCCGGCAGGGCCGCGAGCAGGCGGGCCATCATGGGCAGATCAATCATGGAAGCTTCGTCCACGATCAGCACGTCGCAGTCCAAGGGGTTTTGTGCATCGCGCCGGGGCTTCACCGTGTCATAGCCGATGGCGAGCAGCGCGTGGAGCGTGCTGGCCTTATCCGGCAGTACATCGGTCGCCAGCAGGTCGCGAAAGCGTTCGCTGTGTGCGGCGTTGCGCAGCGATTCCATCATGCGGTTGGCGGCCTTGCCGGTGGGCGCTGCCAGCGCCACCTTAAGCGGCTGTTGCGTCTGCCGGTCGGCCAGTTGCAGCAGTGCGACCACGGCCGCCACGGTCCAGGTCTTGCCCGTTCCGGGGCCACCGCTGATCACGCTCAGGCGCTGACGCAGTGCCATTTCCGTGGCCCGGCGCTGACTGCTGGCGGCAGGTTCCTGGGCCGGATAAAGTGTCGCCAGTGCCTCTTGCTGTGCTGCGTTCAGCACGCTCACCGGTGCCGCGCCCAGCGTCCGGATCCTATGGGCCACGGCGTTTTCGAACAGAAAGTATTTCTGCAGCCAGACCCGGCGTCCGTCGGCTGAGCGCACCAGGGGTGCACGGGTGGCGCGCTCGCAGCTGACGGCGGCATGGTCCGGCGCTAGGGCTGCGATCTGTGCGGCGTCCACGTCGCCCAGTAGCTCGGTCAGGGCCGGCTCCGCCAGTGCCGGTAACTGGGCAAGATCGAGGCAGCTGTGTTTCAGTTGCAGGGCCAGGCTGCTCGCCTCGGCCAGCCGCGCAATCAGCTCCCGGGTTTCCACCGGCATGTCAAAGCGCTTGCTGACCCAGTCTGCAAAGTAGCGATTCAGGGACCGCGTCCTGCCGCCCAGCAAGGTTGAGGTGTAGCCATCACTCATGCGTCGGCAGCTCCCTCATCAGCGTCCAGGGCCCGGTCCAGTGCGGTAATGGCCTCCGCCGAGGGCCGGGTGTACCACACGCCATGTCCGGCATGTTCAGGACCCAGCCCCATGCCGCGCAGAAACAGATAAAACACGCCCCCGAAGCGGTAGCTGCCATGCTCGTAATCATAGTCTCTGCCCAGTCGTTGGCGCAGATAGCGGTGGGCGGCCACCGTGTAGATCAGGTATTGCAGGTGGTAGCGGCGCGCGCTCATGGCCTGCGCCATGGGCGCCTGAGCATAGAAGCGGGGGGCTGCACCGAGCAGATTGGTCTTGTAGTCAGCCAGATAAATAGCACCCTCATGCACAAAAGTCAGGTCAATGGCACCTGTCATGAGACCGCTGATTGCTCCGGTCCAACCCAGCGGCCCATGATCACCCAGCGCCTCATTGATGGTGGCAAACTGAGCCGCCCGGTCAGCCTGTCCCAGGCGGAAGTCGAAGCGCATTTCGGGCAGGGTGTGGCCGCCGCTGAACAGCTGGTCCAGGCTGGGCAGGGGCGCACCGTCCGCCGGTAGAAGTTTTTGCGCCGTGAGGGCATTCAGCCAGTCCACCAGATCGGGCAGATAGCGCCGCTGTCGCTGGGCATAGTCCCGCTCGTCCATGCCTGCAGGCCGCAGCGGTTGATCCAGGCCGCGTCGTTGCAGCTGTTGCAGCAGCAGGGCGGAACGTTCCGTCGCGGGTGTCAGTGCCAGCTGTTCCAGCGTGTCGTGCAGGCAGTTACCGGTATCAGCGCCGCCGCGCAGCGTGTAACGAATGTCTTCCCGCCAGCGCAGATCGTCGGCCAGTACGTCTGGCGCCTCCATGGCGGCCAGGTCATCGTCATCCTTGGCATCGAGCCGCACGGGCTGTCGGTGCGCGAGGCCGCTGTAGCTGGTGATGCGCCAATGGCTGGTCGGTGCCTGTAGCAGCGCCGGCGCCTGCAGGGGCACGGCCTCGGAGGGACGCTTGCGGTTCGCGCCTGGAGCGCTGGATGCTGGCGCCGTCGGCTCCCGGGCATCAGCCGTGGCATAAGCGACCGCATGGCCGTTAAGGCGCTGCTGCAGGGCCATTTGCAGCTGCGCCCAATCCGGGCTTTCTTGCTGATCCTCCGGTAGCTGGGCCTGGAGCAACCGGGCCCAGGCTGAAAAGGAAAAGTTTTTGCTGCTGCTGATCCCGGCGTAGCAGCGATAGCGGGCGCGGGTTAGGCCAACATACAGCAGACGCATATCCTCGGCCTGGCGCTCTGCCTGTAAGCGTTTTTTCACCTGCGCCGGTGTGGCAGTAAAGTCCAGTACAGCGCCGCCCGCGTCAGGCTCATGCCAGCTCGGCAGATCATCGCCTTTCACTTCATTTAGGAGTGACATAAAGGGCAGGAACACCACCGGATACTCCAGGCCCTTGGCCCCATGAATGGTGACCAGCTTGACCAGATCCTGATCGCTTTCCAGCCGTAAGCGTTCCTCCTCCTCACCCTGATCATGTTCCCCATCGAGCTGGCGCGCATACCAATCCAGCAGTTGCTCCGGGGCATCACAGTGGCTGTCCTGCTCCTGCAGCAGCTCACCAAGATGGCGCAGATCGGTCAAAAGGCGATCGCCGTCCGCATGCGCGGCAAGCCGCCTGTGAAGCTGCTCCTGGCTCAGCAGCTGGTTGATGGCGGGCAGGACGCCAAGCTGCTGCCAGCCCGCGCGGCAGGCGGTAAAGGTTTCCATCAGGCGCTCTGCGGTTTTCTCATCCTGGTCAAACTGCCGCAGCGCAGCAAAATCGCTGTCCAGACCGCGCATGAGCGGTGTGGCCAGCGCGGCCCGCAGTCTCCGCCGGTCGTCGGGTGCGTCAATGGCGGCCAGCACAAAGTACAGATCCTCGGCCAGTATGCTGGTTTGGAAGACACTGTCGCGTTGGCCGAGCTGAACGGCCCGAATGTCGTGCAGGGCCAGCGCGTTCTGGACGCGCTGGCCCTGCTGTCGGTTACGCACCAGCACAGCGATATGACCCGGGCACAAGGGTTCGCTTGTCTCTTGCTGCCCCCCCCGAAGCTGGCTGTCGCCGTTCAGCAGCTGCGCGATTCGGTGCGCGGTATCCGCAGCATAATGTCGCTCCAGCCGGCTCTTACTGGCGCAGAGTTCCGGGTCATCCACGCCAATCAGTATCAGCGCTGCCTGATCCTGGCCAGCCTGCTCCAGGCTTCCGAGGGCATGCGGTGGACTCAGAGCTTCGCAGGACTGCACCGGCAGATACCGCATGCCGTCTAGTCCGAAAACGCTGGGCGCGGAAGGTACCGGTGATTCGGCAAACAAGGCATTGGTTGCGGCCACCAGCGCCGCCTGGCTGCGGTAGTTAACGTCCAGCGCATAGATGCCTTGCTGGTCACCGGCCGCCGCTGCTACGCCGGCGCGAACCTGCAGGTAATTCCCCAAATCGGCGCCGCGGAAGGCGTAGATGGATTGTTTTGGGTCACCAATCATGAGTAGCGCCGCAGGTTGCTGCGACGGGTCCTGGTACAGCTGCATAAACAGTTCGACCTGCTCCGGATCCGTGTCCTGAAACTCATCGACCAGACACACGGGAAAGGCCCGGAGTACCTGCTCGCGCAGCGCCATGCCAGTGCGTTTATCTTCCAGGCGCTGATTCAACAGGCGGATCAGGTCATCCAGACTGGGCTCTTGCGGATCCATGTCCGCCATGCGTGCCTGCACGAGGCTGGCCACGGCTGCCTTCAGGCTGCTGCTTTCCAGTTGTGCCGCTGCTGCCCGCTGCGTGATCAACTGCTCATAGCGCATGGCAAAATCAAAGAAGGGCTGCGCGGTCGTTGGGTCGGGTGCGCATTTTCCAGTGAGGGCGAGCCGAGCGCGTAGCTTCTTCATCGGCACGCTCTTTGAGTCGCCCAGTGCCTTCGCCTCCGGCAAGGTGCCCTGAAGCTGTGTCGCGAAGAAACGATAGAGGCTCCGGATCTGCGCGCTGGAGCTGTCCAGGGCTTCGCCAAGCTCGGCCTGTAAATCGCTGTCCGGTACCAGCGTAGCGCCCCATTCCCCTTGCAAGGCCTCGAAGGCCGCCGTCAGCGCCCGGGTTTGCTGCGCAGCGTGGGTCTGCGCCCGGTCCAGCCGCTGGTGCAGGTTCAGTTCGGCAGGAAACTGGAGGCCCGGCGGTAGCAGCAGTTTGGCGCCGAGGCCCACGCGTGAGTAATAGCGCTTGAAGTCCTTCAGTGAATGGGCGGAAAAAGACTTCAGCAGCTCCCGGTCGAAGTTATTAGCGCCCAAAGTCAGCTGCCGATAGAGATCGGTGAGAATCCGCCCGGGACGTTCGCCGTCTCCTTCGCTGACCGTCACGTCTGCCAGCGTACCGCTCTCAAACAGGTAGCTGCGTGCCAGCTGCAGCGCGAAACTGTGAATGGTGGAGACGCTGCATTCATCAATATCCAGCAGCGCTGCGTACAGCCGCTGCCGCCAGCGTTGGCACTGATCTGCGCTGGCGCTCTGCAGTAGCTCAGCCAGAAACGGGTGTGAGCTCTGCGGCGGACTGGCGCGCAAATCGTGATAGGCCGTTTCCAGCAGGCTGCGGATGCGGCTGCGCAGCTCTGCGGCAGCGGCCCGGGTGAAGGTGACCACCAGAATTTCCTGCACGCGCAGCGGTTCCTGCTCTGAGTCCATGCCCAGTACCAAACGCAGATACAGGTTGGCGATGCTGTAGGTTTTGCCGGTACCGGCACTGGCCTCAATCAAGCGCAATCCCTGCAGCGGCAGCGTGCGCGCATGAAAAGCCTGGGGTGGGCTGACATGGCTCATGGCTTGCTCTGTTGCATCTGTTGCAGGGCGTGAAATATGCGCTCGCTGGTAGTCCGGAACAGATCGGAATTAGCCAGTGCCGCGGGCGAGCCGTAGTAGGCACGCATGGGGGCGTCCTGGGCCAGCCCCGCTCGGAAGCCGTCGCCCCGCCAGGCCTGTTCCATGGTATCGACAAGGTCCCCGTCGCTTTTTCCCTGCTGACGTTCGTGTGCCAGCTTAAGACTGCTGTTGCTTTCGAAGGGCAAGCCACCGGCCGGATACTGGAGTAGCAGTTCCAGCAGTGGCTTGAGCACGCCCGGTGTGGGGTCAAAGTTGAGTGCCCCCGCCTCAAATTGCAGCGCAAAGCCGTCTTTCTTCTTGGCTACCGATTTCTTCTGGCTAGCAAATAGCGCCCGTGATGCCAGCGATATGCGCTGGGCAGGATCAAGCGCAGCGCTGACCAGTGCCAGGCGCAGGTAGTAATCCAGAATATGCTTGAAGCCGACTTGGCTGGCACTGCGGAAGACGAAACTCAGGCCGGGTTCTGAAACCTGGTCGTTGGGGTTTGCTAACCGGCGCAACTCCACCGTGCCGTGGATGCGCACCGGCACTGGCAGATCATCGAAGCGCAGGTTGATGGCCAGGGTTTGGGCCGGCTGCTGTCGTTCGGGTGGATGCAGGTATTCCTCCGGCAGCGAGGCCAGCTGTTGCAGTTCCTCGTCCGCGCCCTGGCCGATGGGCCAGCGCGCTTGGGCGCTGAATTCTGC
>JAOZKI010000065.1 GCA_029935455.1 Lysobacterales bacterium
AGCGGTGCAGCAGACCGACGTGCGGATCGGCCCGCACCACGGTTTCACCGTCCAGCTCCAGCACCAGACGCAGCACGCCATGGGCCGCCGGATGCTGCGGACCAAAGTTCATCGTATAGCTATTGATATCACCCATGCTCTTCAGCTCCACCGGCCTCAGCGGCCTGATCGATCTCGTCAGCCTGATAGCGCGAGTCTTCGCGGATGACGCGCGGCACCAGCACGCGCGGCTCAATTTCCACCGGCTCGTAAATCACCCGCTGGCGCTCTTCGTCATAGCGCACGGTGACGTTGCCGATTAACGGGAAGTCCTTGCGGAACGGATGGCCGGTAAAACCATAGTCGGTCAGAATTCGACGCAGATCCGGATGACCTTCAAAGATGATTCCATAGAGGTCAAAGGCTTCCCGCTCGTACCAATTAGCTGCGTTCCATATCTCAACCAGTGACGGCACGATCGGAAACGACTCATCGCTCGCGAAGGTGCGCACCCGCAGACGCCGGTTGTGGCGCAGAGAGATGAGATGGATCACCACGGCGAAGCGGTTTTCCGCCGCTTCGGCTTCCGGCAACTCCTGCCAGCGGAAGCGCCCGGGGCCCAGCCCCTCGACGCCCCGGCTGAAGCCCTCACCGGTCACATCGGTGGTATCCCACTCGGCCTGACCGTAGCTGAGATAGTCCACACCACACAGGTCCGTGAGCTGCTCGAAATGAAAATCTTCGTGATCGCGCAGGGTTTTGGCGACTTCCAGCCATTGGCCCACGGGCACTTCCAGGGTCAGCTCGCCGCGCGCATTGCGCTGCTGGCGTATGCCTTCGCCCAGGACATCGGTAATTCTCTTGCTAAATGCATGGGTACTCATGGCGCTATTACCGGGCAATCGTGTTGGTGCGACGAATCTTGTTTTGCAGCTGCAAGATGCCGTAGATCAAGGCTTCCGCCGTGGGCGGACAGCCAGGCACGTAGATATCCACGGGAACCACTCGGTCGCAGCCGCGGGTGACCGCGTAGGAGTAGTGGTAATAGCCACCACCATTAGCGCAGGAGCCCATGGAGATGACCCACTTCGGATCCGGCATCTGGTCATAGACCTTACGCAGCGCCGGCGCCATCTTGTTGCACAACGTGCCGGCCACGATCATGACGTCAGACTGGCGCGGGCTGGGGCGCAAGATCACCCCGAAGCGATCAAGGTCATAACGCGAGGCACCGGCCTGCATCATTTCCACAGCGCAGCATGCGAGACCAAAGGTCACCGGCCATAGCGACCCCGTACGCGCCCAGTTGACCAGTGCATCAATGCTGGTGGTGACCGCGCCACGGTTCAGCAACGGGTTATCATCCGGACTTGGCCGCAGGATGTCGTCAATCTCGCCCAGCTGGGCGACGCCTTCACTTATTCCCATTCCAGCGCACCTCGCTTCCAGGCAATAAAGAAACCCACAATAAGCTCAGCCACGAAAATGGTCATGGCGACCAGACCAAAGACGCCCAGCTTATCCAGAGCCACAGCCCAGGGGATAAAAAAGGCAATCTCGAGGTCAAAAATAATGAACAAGATAGCGACCAGGTAGAAGCGCACGTCAAACTTCCCACGCGCGTCCTCAAAGGCCTCAAAGCCACACTCGAAAGGCGCGGCTTTTTCACTGGTAGGGTTGCGGGGCGACAACACGCTCCCAAGCGTAATGAGCACGATGCCCAAAACGGTAGACACTCCTATAAACAGGAGGATCGGCAAGTATTCAGCCAGCATTGTCTGCTCTCAGTTTCCGGCAAGCTATCGCTGCCGCAGTCAGTTGGTGCCCAAGGCCGGACTCGAACCGGCACGGCTTTCGCCACTACCCCCTCAAGATAGCGTGTCTACCAATTCCACCACTTGGGCAAGCGTTACCAAAATCGTGCTCAGCCAGCGCCGCTACCACTGTCCCCGCTGCCCTCGTCTGCCGCACCAGGCGCCTCAGGCGCAGGGGCAGAATCCAGGGCCGGCATGTCGCCAGCGGAGGGTGCAGCATCCATATCCAGGGCCGGCAGGTCCGTGGCAGGATCGCTGAGGTCTAGGAGCGGCTCGACGACGGTCTCTTCGACAGGAACGGCTGCGCCGATCACTCCGAGATCCGTGTCTGGCTGGGACAGTTCGCGCGACACCACAACCGCCATGACCAGGCTGATCAGGCAGAACAGGGTCGCGAGAACCCAGGTGCTGCGGGACAGGAACGAACCTGCACCACGTGCACCGAAAACCGTACCGGAGGCGCCACTTCCAAAAGCTGCACCTGCGGTTGCGCCCGGCCCGCGCTGGACCAGGATAAAAGCGACCATCGCGATGGCCACCAGTACATGAAATATATTCAGAGCTTGCATGTCGTCACCACTACTCAGGAAGCGCCGCGGCAAATGCCGACGAAGTCTTCAGCCGTCAGCGATGCCCCGCCAACCAGGGCGCCATCGATGTCTTCCTGGGCAAACAAATCGGCAGCATTGGCTGGTTTCACACTGCCACCGTAAAGAATTCGAGTCTGACCGCCTATTGTAGCATCCAGAGCGACCAATTTGTTGCGTAGAAACGCATGTACCGCTTGCGCCTGTTCCGGACTTGCCGTCAGGCCGGTACCGATGGCCCAAACGGGCTCATAGGCGAGCGTGGCCTGGGCAAAGCCGGCCGCGCCGACGCGCTCAATCACCGCGTCCAGTTGCCGTGCCACCACGGTTTCGGTGCTGCCGCCTTCGCGCTCCTCCAGCGTTTCACCAAGACACAGTACCGGCTCAAGACCGGCAGTCACAGCGGCCTCAAAGCGGGCGGCCACATCCGCGTCTGACTCGCCATAGAGCGCGCGGCGCTCAGAATGACCCACCAGCACATAGCGACACCCAAACTCCTGCAGCATGGCCGCGCTGACTTCGCCGGTGAATGCGCCCTCGGAGTTGGGGTTGAGCGTCTGCGCCCCCCATGCCAGGCGAGTCCCTGCAGCCAGTGCCTGCAGCTGCCCCAGGAACGGATTTGGCGGAAACACGGCGAGATCCACCGCAGGAGTGGCCTCAACACCCTCCAGAATGCCGCGTGTCAACGCGTCAACCATGGCTTTGCTGCCATGCATTTTCCAATTACCAGCGACCAGTATTTTGCGCATGAAGAGGCTCCGAAAACCGTGATAAACCGGGGCAAACGCCGGGGATGCGCAAGGATACAGACCACGCCTTCCTGCTTCAAGCCAAAATGGCCTTGAATCAGGCCTCGGGCCTTGCCAGAATCGCCGCATGAATGAGCATAGCGACAGTCAACCCGTTTGGGCGCTGGTCACCGGGGCTTCCTCGGGCATCGGGGCAGAATTCGCACGGCAACTGGCCGCGCGTGGCTACCAACTGGTGCTGGTCGCGCGACGCCGGGAACGGCTGGAAGCGTTGGCCGCGGACCTTGCCCAGGAACATGGCACGGAAAGCCACATTATTACGGCGGACCTCACAGAGGCCGGCGCCTGCCAGCAAATTGCAAACGAGATGGCTGGGCGACAGCTGTCCGTGGAATTTCTGGTCAACAACGCCGGCTATGGCGTACCGGGACGACTGGTCACCGTCGATTGGGCCACGCATGAGGATTTTCTGCGCATTATGGTGAATGCGGTCTGCGAACTCAGCTGGCTGCTGATGCCCGCCATGTTGGAACAGGGGCGCGGACATATCATCAATGTGGCCTCAGTGGCGGGACTCACACCCAGCACCGCTGGGCACACGCTCTATGGCGCCAGCAAAGCTTTTCTGGTGCGTTTTTCCGAAGCCCTGGCCGCCGAAGGCGCCGCGTATGGCGTCAAGGTCAGCGCCCTGTGCCCTGGTTTTACCTACTCAGAATTTCACGATGTGACCGGCACGCGCGCACAGGTCAGCGCCCTGCCCTCCTTCCTGTGGCTGCAGGCCGACGAGGTGGTGCGCTATGGGCTGGATTCCGTGCTGCGCAAGCGCCCGCGGGTGGTGGCCGTGCCGGGGCGCGTCTATCGCCTGCTGGTATGGCTCAATGGTGCCTGTCCACCGCTGGGGCGCTGGCTGGCCAACCGCAATTCCCATCGTTTCCGCAAACTGGACTGAGCCATGAGCGAGCATCGCGTCGCGGTAAGCTGGCGCCGACAAACAGACAGCTTTGCCTACGAGGACTATCAGCGCGAGCATGAGTGGCAGCTGGGAAGTGGTCAGCGCATCAGCGCCAGCGCCGCCCCTGCCTATCTGGGCAGTGGTGAGCAGGCGGATCCGGAAGAGGCCTTTGTGGCGGCCGTGAGCGCCTGCCACATGCTCAGCTTTCTGGCCATTTGTGCGCGCCGACGACTGGTGGTTGATGGCTACGAAGACCAGGCGGTGGGTTTTCTGCGACCCAATGAGCAAGGCCGACTCGCCGTGACCCGGGTGGAACTGGCACCACGCATCGAATTTTCCGGGACGCCACCGGATGCATCTGAGCTGGAGCGGCTGCATGCACGCGCCCACAAAGAATGCTTCATTGCCAACTCGGTGCGCACGGAAATCGTGATCACCTGAAGCTCAGCTGCCAGCGATGGTCATGGGGCCCAGCAACATGGAGCCACAGTGGATATTGCCCCGATCATCCACGTCGTCCCCCACCGCGACCACGGCATGGAACATATCGCGCAGATTGCCAGCGATGGTGACCTCTTCCACCGGATACTGAAGCGTCCCGTTCTCCACCCAGAAACCAGCCGCGCCACGGGAATAGTCTCCGTTCACCATGCGCACCCCCTGACCCATAACCTCAGTCACCAGCAAACCGGTACCCAGTCGTTCGAGCAATTCGCTCGCCGGCACCGTGTCTCCTTCCAGGCACAGATTGTGTACACCACCAGCATTGCCCGTGGTCTCCATGCCCAGACGCCGGGCCGAGTAGGTGGAGAGCACATAGCCCTGCAACACACCCGCTTCAACTATCGGTCGGTCCTGAACGGCGACCCCTTCCGCGTCAAAAGAGGTGCTGCCTGCCGCGCGGAGTAATTCGGGCCGCTCCCAAACATTCAGCCACTCAGGGAACAGGCGTTCGCCCAGCGCACCCTTGAGAAAGGAAGCATTGCGGTACAAGGCGCCGCCGGAAATCCCGCCCACTAAATGTCCAAGCAGTGTGCGCGCCAGTTCCGGCGTAAACAGTATGGGCGCCTCACAGGTATTGATCTTCCGCGCGTTAAGCCGCTCCACTGTGCGTTCCGCAGCACGCCGGCCGGTCGCTTCCGGCGCTTCCAAGTCCGCCATGGCACGGCGTGAATCGAACCAGTAGTCACGCTGCATGCCCTCGCCTTCGCCGGCGATCAGCACGCAACTTTGACCATAGCGGGTACCCTCGCTGCGACCGAGGAAACCGGCGCTATTGCCGAGCACGCTGAGGCCCCAGGACGAGGACAGGGAGCCACCCTCCGAATTGGTAATCCGCGCATCGGCCCGGCCTGCTGCCTCAATGGCCTGACAATAGGCAATCGCGGCCTCAGCCTCCAGCGCCTGCGGGTGCCACAAATCCAGATCCCGGGTTGCGGTAGCAAGACGTTCCGGATCCGGCAGTCCGTTGCAAGCGTCACCCTCCGTGTAGCGGGCGATATCCAGCGCGCGTTCAACGCACCGGGCCAGGGAGGCATCGCTGAGATCTCCGGAACTCGCGTGACCCTTCCGATCACCCAGCAACACGGTCACGGACAGACCCCGATCGCGGTTATGTTCGATGGTCTCGACCTCGCCCAGCCGTACCGTGGTGTTGAGCCCACCTTGGACGCTGGCGGTCACCTCCGCACCGTCTGCACCGCCGGCCCGGGCCCGGTCCAGAGCTGCCGTCACGTGTTCTTCCAGCTCTCGATAATGGTGTTCCCGGTCAGCCATGGCGCTTTCTGGGTTATGCTTCTCGTTCATTTGATATCCAATCGGCGCGGTCTGGCGCCGCCAAGGTTTGTTGAGCATGAAAAAGCGCCAGCGTTCGGCACCGCCAGCACCCGATACGGTCAGCAAAAGCCAGCTCAAGCGGGAAGCCAAGGAGCTGTTTGCCCTGGGCAAAAAACTGAGCGAACTGCCCGAAACGGTCCTGCTGGACCTGCCGCTGGAGCCCGGCGTGCTGGAGGAAATCCAGTTTGCCCGGCGCATCAAATCGCACGTGGCCCGCAAGCGCCAGCTGGGATTTCTGGCCAAGCGCCTGCGCCATAGCAATCTGGATGAGTTGCACGCGGCGCTGCAGGCCCGCGAGGACGCTGCCAAAGGATTGACGGCCCAGCATCACAGGGCCGAAGCCTGGCGGGACCATTTGCTGGAGCGTGGGGATGACGCCCTGCCCCCCCTGTTCGCCGCCCGCGATGATCTGGACGGCCAGGCGCTACGCCAACTGCTGCGTAATGCGCAACGGGAACGAAAGGCCGGTAAAGCGCCTGCTTCAGCGCGCAAGCTGTTTCGTATGTTGCGCGCCCTGGATGAGGTCAGCCCGCTGCCACCCACCGGCGTCTGAGCGCGATAAACCAGGCCAGCGATCACCACTCAGGCCTGCGTTCCGCCAACGGTCAGCTCATCCAGCTTTAGCGTCGGCTGGCCGACACCTACCGGAACGCTTTGACCTTCCTTGCCACACACGCCGATACCGGCATCCAGCTGCAAATCATTACCGACCATACTCACGCAGGTCATGGCGTCCGGCCCATTGCCGATCAAGGTGGCGCCGCGCACGGGGCGCGTGATCTTGCCACCCTCGATAAGATAGGCCTCGCTGGCAGAAAACACGAAGCGCCCAGAGGTAATGTCTACCTGACCACCCGCGAAGTTGACCGCGTAGAGCCCCTTGTCCACGGAAGCAATGATGTCCTCCGGCGCATGCTCGCCCGCCAGCATGTAGGTATTGGTCATGCGGGGCATGGGCAAATGCGCGAAAGACTCGCGGCGACCGTTACCGGTCGGCGCCATGCCCATAAGCCGCGCGTTCATTTTGTCCTGCATGTAGCCCTTGAGAATGCCGTCTTCAATTAACACCGTATTGCCCGTTGGCGTGCCCTCGTCGTCAATACTCAGGGAACCACGACGCTGGGCCATGGTGCCGTTGTCGACGATGGTGACACCTCGGGCCGCCACCTGTTCTCCGATCCGCCCGGCGTAAGCCGAGGTGCCCTTGCGATTGAAATCACCTTCCAACCCGTGCCCGACCGCTTCATGCAGGAGCACGCCCGGCCAGCCCGGGCCGAGCACCACCGGCATGGTGCCGGCCGGCGCATCCACCGCGTCCAGATTGACCAGCGCCTGCCGCACTGCCTCGTCAGCGAAACGCTGCCAGGCAGAATCCTTGAGCAGTTCACGGTACACAAAGCGACCGCCGCCGCCGTCGTTACCTTGCTCCCGACGCCCGTTCTGCTCCGCGATCACCGTTACCGATAGCCGTACCAGGGGGCGAATATCAGCGGCCAGATCCCCATCGACGGCAGCCACCAGCACCGTTTCATGCACGGCCGCAAGATTGACCATGACCTGGCTCACCCGCGGGTCCAGGGAACGCGCATAGGCATCGATCTGGCGCAGCAGATCGACCTTCTCACCCGCATCAAGACTGTTCATGGGATCCGTGGGAACATAAAGCGCTTCCGGCGCTCGACGCGTCCAGGCAGAGAGGCTGCCCGACTGACCCTGCCGGGCAATAGCCCGCGCGGCGCCAGAGGCTTGCATCAGCGCTGGCAAAACAATTTCATCGGCATAGGCAAAGCCCGTTTTCTCGCCCGCAACAGCGCGAATGCCAACGCCCTGCTCAACCGCATGGGAGGCGTTACGCACGCGACCGTCTTCCAGCGACCAGCCCTCGCGAACCACGTGTTGGAAGTAAAGATCACCCCCGTCAATCTGCGCGCCCATCAAATGGGACATAACCCGGGCGAGGTCGTTTTGTTCCAGCCCGCCCGGGGCAAGCAGGCAGGCGCTGGCGCGTTCAAGCAAATCGGTCATGGTGTGTCTTCTCGTAATTCCATACTGACTTCAGGCAAGGACGTCTCGGTGTCCAGATCCGACCCCTCATCATCCAATCGCAGCACCTCGGGGTCGCCCCAGGTGCCGGTGATGGCATAGCGTGCTTCTGCCGCTTCACCCAGAGAGTCGCGCAACAGACCCTGAAGAGCAAGACCGGCTGCGGCACCCGCGGGTCCACCGGCCAGGGCACCCAGCACGGGCAGTGCCTGACTGACACCGGGGCGGACTGACATGAGATAATCAAACTCCTGCGCAACCAAATCGGACGAGCCGGTAATCTGCAGCCGAGCGGCCGTTGATTCCAGCAAAAAATCATCCGTATGGGCCACGCCGTTGGCGAGACTCACCGTTGCATTGGCCTGGTCAAACCCGAAGCCCGATGCGAACACATCACGAAAGTCCAGCGCCAGACGGCGCGGCAGCGCGGTAACGCTCATGAGCCCCAGCATGCGACCAGCACCTGGATCCGCGTTCAGCACGCGCCCGTCCACCACGCTAAACGACATTTCCCCGTTGAGTCTGGCCAGCGCAAAATCGGCTGGTGAGCCAGGCCACCAGGCATCATAGCGCACCATGGTCTGGCCGCCTTCAAGCACCGATGAAAGATCCATGGCCTGCACCAGTGAACCGAGGCTCTCGGAAGTCATAAGAATATCGAAGTCAGAGCGGTCACCGTCCTGACTGCGAATCCAGTCACCGCGCGCCTGGAAATCAAGATGGGGTGATTGCGCAACAACGGATTCAATGCGCAGGCCGTTAGCAATGGGAAACGCCTCAATACGGGTTGCACCCAGATTCAGCCCCAGGTACTCAAAGGATTCCACAAAGATATTTAACTCGGGCAGCAGCGTAGGGTCTGACGCCAGCTGACCGGTCGGGGGCAAGGGATTGGGCAGCAGCAGCCGCTCAAACTGCGCGTTCAGGCTATGCGCTCCGGCCTCATCGCGCAGATAGCGCACATCTCCCAGTAGCAAATCGCCACGGAAGCGGGCATTCAGCGCCGCCCCCTCTGGCGCTAGCTGCAACGCCACTCCCGGAAAAACACGGTTGAGCATAATCAGCGCATCCGCCTGCAGGTCTGCGCCTCCGAACGCCAGCGCGGGCTGATCAGGGGCACGGCCCAGGAGGTCAACAATCACATCAACCCAGCCATCCAGATTGAGCTGCTTGGCCTGACCTTGCACCGTCAGGAAACCCGCTTCGGGTAGCTGTGCCTGTGCGCCGCCCAGCTGGATTGCACCGCGCAGCGGGCGCATTCCTGACTGGCTTACCAAAGCCCCTTCAGGCGCAGCTTCTCCACCCAATTCAAACGCCAGCGCAGCGGTATCACCGAGCGCCAGGGTCAGCGTTGAAGCCGCACCCTGCAGCGGACAGCGCAGCAACAGCGGCAGGGCGCTATTGGCCGCCTTGTCGAGGGGTGCCGGCAAATCGATACGAACGCCCCTGAGGTCTGAACGCATTTCCAGCCAGGTCTCAGCGGGCTGACCGGGCGCCGAGGTTTGCGCACTCAGCGCTGCTTGCCATTGGGTAGTTCCTGACACCTTTGCCAGCAGCGGATCGTCCGCCAGGGGCGTTTGCCCCACCACGACCGCAGCCGGAAAGCGCCCCCCTAGCGTGGCCTTGAATTCCGTGCCCTCACGCCAGTCGGCCGTCAGGTCCAGTTTGGCCGGGTGGCCGGCAAGCTGCGCATCCAGTCCGCGGGCATCAAACCCGTAGCGGCCATAGCGCAAGGAACCCTGCAGCTGATCCAGCTGCAGCCCACTGCGGCGTTCAAGAAACTCACTGCCACGCAGGGTCAGGTCACCCTCAAGTTGCAATTCGCCGGCGGTGGAGCCCAGTGGCAAACGCAACGCACCGGAAGTGCTGGCGGGACCGGCCACGGAAAACTGCTCCAGATCCAGCGTGGCCTCGCGCAGCAGAGGACTGCCACGGAGGAATCGGGCCAGGGCCGGCAAGGTCGTATCGCTGCGATAGTTCAGATTTAGCTCAGGTTGCTTGAAGTTGGCAATCCGCAGTTCCGCCTGCTGCACGGGCGAGCCGGCCAGGTCACCGATACTGCCGCGAACGACCATGGCGGGGCCGTCAAATTGCACCGTTGCCTGCAGATCATCGGCCGCCGGCCAGCCGGGCTGATAAGCAAGCTTTGCCCCATTGACCTGTGCCTCTGCCAGCAGCGTACCGCTGCGGTCAGCGAAAGGAAACTGGTCCATATCGCCACTGAGGATAAAGCGCAGCTCGGACACCTCACCGGCTTGCAGGGAAGCGCCCAGCCAGTTGGTCACCTTGGCACTCATGACACTGCGCGGCCAGTAAGGCTCCAGCGCAGCCAGATTGGTCAGGGACCCGGAGGCCACCATATCCACCACCGGTTTGCCTTCGCTCTGAGCAAAACGCGCGCGGGTGACCAGATCCACCTCTTGATTGCGCAGCTGACAATTTCGTGCGTCCACACCCCAACGCTCACCCCAGAGGATTTCCAGCTCACATTCCGGCACGTCAACAACCAGCGGCGCGGTAAAGTTACGCGACCAGTCAACGCGGACCTGCTCTCCGGAAATAAACAAACTGCCCTGGCCGTAGGCCAGCTCAGCGCGACCGGATATGGCATCCAGCAGCGGCCAACGATCCCACTCGGTCACGGTAAAGTTCTCGAATGAACCGCTGGCGGAGACCAGTTTCCGGTGGCTATTGATCACCAGGTCCAGGTTCTCAACCGGACCGCTACCGGCTGTCGGTGCGACTCGGGGCCAGCGGGCATTAAATTGGCGCATCAGCACCCGGGTCAATTGCATGGGAAACTCGGCCTGCAGATAATCCGCGCTGACCCACATGGCCAGATTGCCGGGCAGATTGCGCTCCAGCGTCAGGCGTGGCGAACTCCAGCTACGGCCGCTTTCTTCTAGCACCACATCGGCCAGATCGAGACGCCACTGCGTTTTATCCTGCCAGCGCCATCGGGCCCGCGCGTTAAGGTGGTCCAGTAGCAGCGGTTCTCCATCCGCATCCAGCGCCGCATCGCGCACATCCACCACACCGGCCATTTCCTGACCGGCTCCGCGTGCCCAGCTTCCCCACAAGCGCGCATTGACGCGCCCTGACTGGGGTTTTAACCGGTGTGCTGGCAAGCGCGCGGCCAGATCAGCCAGCAGCAAGTCACCTGTTTCCACGTGAAAGGCCGCTTCCGCTAGCTGCTGGCTGTCGGTCATGGTCATCATCAAGGTGGCGGACAGGTCACCGAGAACCCGATAGCGACGCCGGTCGGACACGCTGGCGTTGACTTCAGCGGCGAGCTGATTGCCATCCAGCTGCACGCGACCGTTGACGTTAATCAACTGAAAGCTCACTCCCTGCTGAGCGTCCCGATAGCCAAAACTGGAATCCTGCAGCTGCAGTTCACCCACCCGCGTCAAATTACGCAGCCCGCCGGATTCCGGCCGAGTTTCGTTACTCTGCGCGAAACCCAGACCAGACAGCTCCAGGCGACCGTCAGGCAGGCGCAGGAGTTCCAGATCCGCCCCAATGAGTCGGAAACTGTAGAGCGGTCGGCCCGGCAGCAGTGCATTCAGCGGCTTGATGTCGAGAGCGGCCTGGCGCAGCGCAATCGCGCCCGCACCCTCAGCGCCTCCCAGCAGGGTCAGACCATCCAGACTGATCCGTGGACCAAAGGGCTTCCATTCAGCCGTAAAGCCGTCAATGCGAACCGGCTGATTGAACTGCTCGGCCAGCACGGCTTCCAGCTGTGGTTTGTATCGCTCACCGTAGGGCAGCAACAGCTTGCCCACACCGACCAGCACGGCCGCACCGATGATCAGCATGGCCAGCGCGGTCCATAGCAGCGTGCGCAAGCGGCGCCACCACAGACGAAGACGTGAGACCGGGGGCGTCATCTACAGCAGCACCACATCAAAGAGTTCCTGCGTGTACTGCTCCTCGCGCTGAAAGCGTATGGACTTGCCGATCATCTCTTCCAGCTCTGCCACGGTGGTGGAGTGCTCATCAAGCACCAAATCCACTACCTGAGCGGATGCCATGACCAGCAGCTTGTCAGCCTCGAACTGACGTCCGGAGCGCATGATTTCCCGAAATATCTCCAGACATACGGTTTCCGGAGTTTTCACCGTGCCGCGACCGGCGCACACAGCACAAGGCTCACACAGCACATGGCCGAGACTTTCGCGGGTGCGTTTGCGCGTCATCTCCACCAGGCCCAGCGATGACAGCTCGGTCACCGAGGTGCGCACCGGATCCCGCTCCAGCGCTCGTGCCAGGGTGCGCATCAACTGCTCACGATGTTCGGCTTCGCGCATGTCGATGAAATCGATAATGATGATGCCGCCAAGGTTGCGCAGACGCAGCTGGCGCGCAATGGCCTGCGCCGCCTCAAGATTGGTCTTGTAAATGGTCTCTTCCAGCGTCCGATGCCCGACAAAGCCTCCCGTATTCACGTCGATGGTGGTCATGGCCTCGGTCTGGTCGATCACCAGATGACCTCCGGACTTGAGCGGCGTTGTGCGATGCAGCGCGCTTTCGATTTCGTCATCTACACCGTACACATCAAAAATGGGGCGATCCGCATCGTAATGCTCAATCCGATGCAGCCATTCCGGCACGAAGCGGCGGACAAACTCACATAGCCGGTCAAAGCTGGGGCCATGGTCGATACGTACCCGATCAACCTCCTCGTGCATCAGATCGCGCAGTGCCCGCAATGGCAGATTGAGATCCTCGTAGATGCAGGTCCCGGCCGGCGCAGTGGTTGAGCGCTCACGAATACTCGCCCAAACCTTGCGCAGATAGGCCATATCAGCGGCCAGGGCAAAATCGTCTACCGCCTCTGCGTTGGTTCTGACAATGTAACCATCCCCGTCTTCGTCCGCCCGCAACTGAGCCAGTAGAGCGTGTAGGCGCTCCCGTTCGGCGGGCTCTTCAATGCGGGTGGAGACACCGATATGCGGGTTCCCGGGTAGCAGCACCAGAAACCGTGATGGCACACTGATGTGGGTGGTGAGGCGCGCCCCCTTGGTGCCAATCGGGTCTTTAATGACCTGCACCACCACCTCCGCACCCTGTCGAACCAGCTCCTGGATGGGGGGTTCAGCGAGCTTTGATTCCGGTAACTGACCGGTCATGCGTTCGCGATCAACACGGGCGATGTCAGAGGCATGCAGAAACGCCGTACGCTCGAGGCCGATGTCCACAAAAGCCGCCTGCATGCCCGGCAGCACCCGTGATACCCGGCCCTTGTAGATGTTGCCCAGGTAGCCATAGTGAGAGGCCCGGTCCAGCCAGATCTCCTGCACCATCCCGTTTTCCACCACGGCCACGCGCGATTCGGTCGGCGTTACGTTAATGAGGAGTTCTTCGCTCACCGATGGCAGGTCCTGGACAGGGGGGGCGCGTGCTGAACCCCGGGGCTAGCTGGCCGCACAGCATACCATTTCACGCCGGCAAACCGGCGATCGGCACGCCCGCCCAGCGCAGCAGGTCGGCCGTTTCATAAAGCGGCAATCCCATGACACCGGAGTAGCTGCCGTTGATGTGCGCCACCCACTGGCCCGCTACGCCCTGCACCGCATAGGCGCCGGCTTTATCCATGGGTTCGTCCGTTTGCGTATAGGCTTCAATCCAGGCCTCACTCATACACCCCATGGTCACCTCAGAGCGGTGCAGGATGGTGCGCAGCCGGTGCCGATCACGCGCTACCGTTACCGCTGATAGCACGCTGTGGGTGGCACCGGAGAGCTGGCGTAAAAGCTCAGCGGCATGTGGTCGGTCGAGCGGCTTTTCCAGCACGGCCTCACCCAGCACAACGATGGTATCGGCGCCCAGGGCCGGTAGGTCGTCACCGCAGTCCTGCAGGCCGGCGAGCACCTTTTCCCGTGACAACCGCTGGGCGTAGTCCGCCGGCGCTTCCAGCGCCGCGCGCACTTCCTCAATATCCGCGTTGTAGACACGGTAATCGACACCGATCATGGACAGCAGTTCAGCCCGGCGCGGTGATCCGGAAACCAGCAGTAAATCTGACATGAAAAAACTCGCTGGGGCCTCAGGCCCGGTGATAGGGATGATTCCGGGTAATGGTCCAGGCCCGATAGAGTTGCTCGGCCAGCAGAACGCGTACCAGAGGGTGCGGTAAGGTCAACGGGCCCAGTGACCAGCGTTCAGCCGCCTGGGACAGGCATTGCTCATCCAGCCCATCAGGTCCGCCGATGAGGAAGGCACAATGCTTGCCCTGACCCATCCAGTCCTCAAGCCGCTGAGCCAGCTGCTCCGTCGACCAGCTCTTGCCGCGACCATCGAGCGCGACCACATGAGCACCGGTCCCGGCCGCATCACACAGCGCCTTGCCTTCCGTGCGACGATAACGGGCCACATCCGCATTGTTACCGCGCTTGGCGAGGGGGATTTCGATCAATTCCAGAGGCAGTTCCCGGGGCATGCGACGGGCATAGATGTCCCATGCTTCCGTCACCCAGCCTGGCATGCGCTGGCCAACGCTCGCCACGCGCAAGCGCATAAATCAACCGGTCCGTGATCCGGAGCGCTGTTCCTCGCTGGCTTCCCAGAGCTTCTCCAGATTGTAGAAAGCCCGCGCCTGCGGGAGCATGAGATGAACGATGGTATCGTTGAGATCAACCAGCACCCATTGGGCTTCACGCTCTCCCTCGACACCCAGTGGCTGGATACCGTGTTGCTTGGCAGTCATGACCAGCTTTTCCGCCATGGACTTTACGTGTCGGGTAGAGCTGCCGGAGGCAACCACCAGATGATCCGTGAGGGGATTCCTTCCGGCCACTTCGACCGTCTTGATGTCAATGGCCTTGGACTCTTCCAGCGTGTCGATGACGAGCTGGTGCAGCGCTTGGGGGGTCAATGCGGTCTGCTTATCTTGTGCGTTCAAATTGGAGGAATCGTTCATGGACACGCGCTTATGATAGCGCAGCACACCCGACTTTCACAGGTAAGACGCGTCAGCGCTGATAGAGCGCGTGCTGTTCAATAAAGTCCGCAACCGGT
>JAOZKI010000066.1 GCA_029935455.1 Lysobacterales bacterium
TTCGATTTTTCCGTTCCTTCTAAAATTACTTCGTGATATGAATTGAGTTTGATCAGAAGCCGGTTCACTAGTTCGAAAGTTACTGCGTTTGAAGTTTCGTGTAGCACCTTGTCGATTGATGCAAAGAACTTGTCCCTGATAGTTTTGTTTTCGATATCAACGTCGTTTTCTTCAACGAAGTTTGCAATGCTATTGAATGCGATGCTTGCTAAAGAAGCATCCATAGTCCATGTTGATAGTAAATAGGCCCACCTGTCAAAATAGAAATTGACTCTGATATCCCTGTCGATACTCGAATTCCAGAGCGTTTCCAGCACCGCAATTAAATCTTCAACATGCTTGCGCTTTGTTGCCTGGCGCGTTATGGATGAGCCGTCTTGTCTGTAGACGTAGAGCTCTTCACAATGAAGATAAACCTTTTTTGCTTTGCTGAAAATTATTGGCGTGAATTCTAAGTCCTCGTAATAGAGATTCTCAGAAAAAAGATTTTCAGAAATTATCGTTCTTGGGAATATTTTGTTACAAACCGAGGAGCTAATTTTGTCCTCACTGTAAAGCGTCAGAGCGTCAACAGTGTCTAAAGTTTTTTCCATTTCCGGCACGTAGCCCCATACACGTTTGTTGTTTTTCTTTGCAATAAATCCAAAAATGTGGATTGACTTCTCAGGCTCTTTGTCATGGCGAAGCCAGTTAATGATTTTGTTTAGAGCGCCCTCAATTAAATAATCATCCGAATCAATAAATTGTATATATTCTCCGCTTGTATTTTTTACCCCGGTATTGCGAGCTCCGCCAAGGCCCTTGTTGACATCGTGTTCTAAGAGGCTTATGAAATTAAAATTTCTGGCATATTCCTTTGCTATTTCATGGCTTTTATCCGCTCCGCAGTCATCTACAAGGACGACTTCGATATTTTTTTCTAGAAACCCTACATCATAATCTTTGACGATTGAATCAAGGCATTCCCTAAAATACGCCTCGACGTTATAAAAGGGTATTACTATTGAAAGTTTTTTGTTTTTCATAATTCGACGGTGCGTCTACAGAAAAGGTTCTTGGTAATTAGTGAAAAAATTTCGAGTAAGGGGGTGGTGTCGATCCTGATTCGGTAAATCTTAAGGAAAGTGTAGAGACGAGCAAAGGTCGCGGTGATTCTATTGTTGTTCAGAGTTTCAACCTAAATGTGATCGGTTTTCCATTGGTAAGTCGAATGCCAGAAATGCGCTGGTAAAGTGCATGTACAAGGGCAGTTTGCTCTCCGGTTTGTCCATCTGTATCGCTCATTGGGGCTCGTGTTGTTTATCGTTTCGCGTGTAGCTGCGCACGTTACCTTTATGTCCCATGCCATAAGAAAGCGTATCATGACGTCGTTCTAATGATAATGAAACTGGCAATCGACTGGTTACTGGAGTTGACGCGTAACTTCTTAGAAAACGCTGTTCGAGGTTTGTCGATTTTCTTTCTAGCGCCAACCTTTGGCGAACAGGTGGCTGATGTCCCAGGTTTGAAGACGTCCTGAGCGTCCTTTCAGCCTCGAAGAGATCACTCCTGGCCTGCTACAGCGCTCATGAAACTGTTGGCTTCTGACTGTTTAAGTTTCTCATACAAAGACTGCATGTCTTGCTGTTCGATGCGGCTCTCCCTTTTTGATCTGACTAAATCGTTTTCAAAAAAGTCACGATAGGTTTCGATGCCTATTGTCATGCCGGTAAACTGACTCAGAACTTCAAGCGTTGCAGCTGGATTTTCGCTGATCGACTCCATGGACATAAAAGCCGTGCGGACCGGGAAGCTTTTCAGCGCTTCTAGGGCTTTTGCGTTGTAGAGGTGCCAAAGAGCCATTCCATGCGCCAAGCTGCTTACATTCCCTCGGTTAAGCAATGAGGTTCCGACACTCATGGGGTGCCTGAACTCAAATATGACCTGGGTTTTTGCGAGTAGATCAAGCTCTTTTAAAACCTGAAACCACAAGTCCGCCGTTAGCATCTGACGTGGGTCCTTCCATCCCCATCTGTTGTACCTTTGGAGATTATCTGTAACCAGACTGATCATTGATTTCCTGATTTCTTTGGATAATTCCAGCTTTCTAGGCAAATCTAATGTCCAGTCTTTTACGACGTATCCGTTACTCTCAAGAATCTTGTCGTTGATTTGGCGAAAGAGGTAATGCTCATAGAAACCCTTGGGGTTTTCCGGGTTTGGTCGGGGGATAAAAATCTCGTCGTGTCCCATGGTTATGCCGGATTGATGCAGTAAGCCGGACAGTAACGATGTTCCACTGCGGTGCATGCCCATGACGATGCTAATATGATGTGCAGCCCCGGATTGCATTGCCCGCTTAGTCCGCAAAGATTTAGCAATCTGTGAGGCATTCCCGCGCCCAACAGGGGCTTGTTTTAGTCGGTTCTGCTCTTTACACATTATGTTTTAACTGCCAGTTTTAACTTCAAAAGGGTCATGCTCGGACCGTGTGCAGTCTACTTAATGAGCACGGGTGAAGAAACGTCCGGGGCTTTTTCTGTTGCTTCCAAATAGGCTCTGATGCGCTTGTCCGAGGCGCCGGATCATGAGCAATACGCTGCCCGAGCTTTTCGCACGACATAAAACCTTCTGATGCGTCGTTGCGTTCCAATCATGCGGCTGTCGTGAGGGCATTTTTCAAATGCTTAGTAAAGGGAGGGCGAGAGTGAGCGGCGTGGCGACACGTGGCGGCAATGCCGCTACGTCAGTCACTGCTGGGTGATTTGAAAGCACGACATACGCAACGCCCCAAAGAGTAATTATGGAATAAAGCGCCAAACCCTCGATAGACGCCAGGTCAAGGAGTTCTCAATATCTTTTAGCCTTGTATTGGCCTCATCACGTTCCTTCGTCATTTGATCAAGAGCTGCTTTTAGCTTGTCTTCGCGTTGCACTGGCCGAGATTGAGTTGGTTGCGAAGTTTGTTTCGTGCTTGCGGCTTCGTCGTCAAAGAGCTTTTGCAATAGTTGGACTTCCAGTTCATGATCGTTGGCGTCGAATATTGTGCCTTTTAGGAGTTCCGTGTCTTCTGAGTATCGGATCAGTTCGTCTCGATGGGCCGCTAGAATCATCTGCTGTTCAGCACCATCGAAGCGCTGTATATAAGCCGCAAAATCCTTGAAAAATCGGCGCTTCACCTCGAGTAGTTTGACCCCGAAAACCCGGTTGTCTTGAGTGGATGGGTTAGGGTTGAGGCGAACGAGGGCTTTCGGAACAGGTCCCAGTGTAGATTTCTGCAGGAAGCGAAGGTTAAATTCGATATCCTGGTGCCTGAGATAGGCCTCGTCAAAACCATTGGTATGAATAAGCGCATCAAAGCGGTAAGTGATCGTGCTCGTGTGCAGGTAATGTGCCTTGTAGTTTAGGCTCAACAACAAGAGTTCGAGATTCTCTTCAGGATACCTGTCCGCATCATCCGTTGGCGAATTCCAGCCAAGGAAACCGCAGTACACACCGCCGAATCCGCGTTTCTCAGCCTCGAGGGCTTTGACGGTTTCAGAAAGCCGACCGGGGAGGTAGATATCGTCGTCGTCGAGAAAAGTAATAAACTCCCCCGTGCTCGCCATCAGACCCGTGTTTCGTGCGGCAGCGCCATTCAGGTTGCGGGTATGTTGAAGATATCGTGCCTTGTCGCTGCCGTGAGGTAACTTTTCTTGCAGGTAATTCTGTACGTCGTCTGCCAATGGTGACGGATCGCCATTGTCATCGACGATTAATAGTTCAAGATCAATACCTTTCTGATCCAGGACGGAGTCAATCGCCGTAAAAAGGTGGTCGCTGCGCTTGTAGGTGGGGAGGATGACCGAAACCCTGCCTGGAACGCGGCTGCTGACTGAAAATGACCGTCTTGTGAGTTTTGGAGAGTGGGCTAATGATTCAGGCTCAGCAAGCGCAGCGAGCAGTTCCTCATAGGCAAGCGACGCACCTGGGGTAAGGCGAAGGCAGATATGGGAGGCTGGTAACTGGACGTGATCCGAGAAGGACCGGCAATGTGTGTGGTATTTTTCTAGGCCAGCCTTGCTGTGAATCGGTCGCAATCCGTCGTCGGTGTTGACGTAGGCGAGCAGGTGAAACGGACTATTTTCCTGCCGGCCGCAAAGTGCATCCCATGGTAATTCGCAGGGGCGTTCCACCAAAACAGACACCAGCGGTTTGGCTGGTGGGAACTCAAAATGCTCAAGCCGCCACTTCATAAGCTTGCTATGTGTCAACTGGTCTCTAGAATGTCGGATGTGACTTTGAGTAACGTCCGGCATGACGATACCCGGATAGCAAACGAAGCAGCGGCCACGCTCCTGCTCGTAAAGCTCGCCGATGGTAAGGTGATCGAGGGGGGCTTCAAAAGCTTCGGCCGACTCGATTAGTTGGTCGAACACACTGCTATCCAGCGCTAGTGCGAAGGACCCGCAGGTATGGAGGGTTGTCGGCTCGTAGTAGCCGGTCCGAGCCGCTTCTGTCAGGTTGACACTGGACCAATTGTATTGGGATGCTCCAAAGTGAAGAATTTTCCAGTCCGGTGGCAGCCTTTGGAATAGGGATTCGGCCCGAATGGTGAAATCACGGCTCAGGATGACGTCGTCCTCGAGAATTAATATGCGTTGATGGCCCTCCCGTCTCGCTTGTTTGAGTAGCCGGATATAGCTGAACAGGTAACCCACCGCGCCTTCGGAATCGATGAAGCCTTCACCGCGCGCTAATTCCATTTCCTTGTATTGGGGATAGCGTTGCAGTTGTCCCAGTGGGCGCTTTATATAGGCTGACCAAACCTTAGCCGCATCGCCCTCACGACCGTTTGTTGCCGCAAAGTACTCGAAGTCTATGTTTTCTTTCTCGAGCAGATGGGTAACACAGATTTTCCGTTTGTAGTCGAAGGGAAGGTTGAGCACGTAGACCGCGTCAAACACCTGATTAAGGATGTGCTTTTTCTCGTTCATGATCGTGTCCGCTTCTATCGGGTCAGGTTGAGTGAGGCAATCATCTTCCGCGCCCTATGTTTAAAGGTGTGCCGCTCGCTGATAAGGGCCGCGTCGAGCAAGGCGCCTGCTTGGTACCTTTCATAGTTAATAAGAAATTCGTCGATCTCCGAGTTAAAGTCATCAGAATCGGCAATGATTTTGATGCCTTTGAAGCCGAGGTGGTCGAGTCCCGGATGGGGTTCTGTTATTACGGGTGCTCCGCAGGCGAGGGCATCAAATACACGGTTGTTTACATAACCGAACTTCGTCATGTCTTTATGGTGGTCGTTGAGAATGCACATGCTATTTCCATAAAGATCACCGAGCGAATTGTTAGGCATGTAAGGGCCTACCACGGAGAGTTCGGCGTTTTCATTTTTCCACCCTAGCCCCCAGACTCTGAGGGGTAAAGGGTTGTCCATGGATTTCTCAACGATCATCCTGTACTTACCACGAGTGTTTCCCACAAAGACGAACTGGTTGCTCATGGTTGACAGGGATCGTTGTCGCGGAAAAAACACCCGCTCGTCGGTGCATTGGAGAAGAGCCTCAGCGTGAAAACCGCGTTGCTTAAGGTGCTCCGCATGAGCATGAGAGGCACAAAATACCCGGTCAAAATGCGCCAGTTCTGAGTCTTCCACCGCTTCCGGATGACTGATAATCCAGATGGCGCGCTGCTTGAAGGCGCCTTTCAGGGCCTCGACGGGTCTTATCCCTCGGAGTAAAACCAAGAGATCAGCGGAATGCGCATCATTCCACTCCTCCCAAAACTGCTGTGCTACTGAGAACCCCTCGCTTTCAAAAGCATCTCCAAGCGCCCTACCGAAATACAGATCACCCCAGAAACGTTGCTCCTGCTCGTCAGCCGGGCATGGGTTCTTAATGAGTACGCGCATTAGACCGTTTTGCTATGGAAGCAGTTGATCCCGAAGTTCAGCGATTTGGCGCCGAAGTTCGAGATTGAGCCGATCGACAGACGTTGCGGTTGAAGTAGCCTTGTTCTGGCTTTCTTGCCATTCCGCGATCTGCTCTTTCAACAATAATAGTGAACTGATTTTCTCGGTGAGTTCATCATGTTGATTTGCGAGCTGTTCGAAGTCTTTTTGCTGCGATCTGCTCAAACTGTCTACTGAATCCGCAATGGGCTTTTGACCTTTCGCTTGCGCTTGCAAGTCTTTCCGCAGGTTATCCTGAAATTCACCGACTGCGATTCCAAGGTTTTTCAGTTCATCGGAGACAGGTTTGTGACGTGCCTCCTGTGCGCGCATGTTTTCTTGCAGGCTATCCTGAAATCCACTGACAACAGCGCCGATGGCTTTGAGTTCATTGAATTCCTGCTTGCGCCGATCTTCGCTCTCACGCTGCAGGGTTTCAATGTCTGTGAACCTGTCGCTGATTTCGGTCGTCGCTGTCCCCAGTGCTTGCTGCAAATCTTGATGATTCTGTCGTTGTTTGGCTTGTTGACTATCTTGCTCCGCCGCCGCTGCCTGATTTTGTTTATCCAGTAATCTACCCAGCTTGTAGAGGTCATTACGCAGCTGATCTAAGAAAGTCATGATTTTCTTGCGATGCTCAGCATCGGATGCCTGTAGATTTCTGTTGGTGGTCTGCATGCATTCCCGAACAAGGACGAACTCTGCTCGACATTCGCTAAGAAGGTCTTCCAGATCTCTTCTTAGCCCCGCTTTTTCCCTAGCGTCTTCTTTCGACCGTGCATCTAGATTTTCTCGTAACTCGCCTAGGGACACGGTGAGGGCATCGAGTAGTTTGTGTGACCAGCGGTGCGGTCCTTTCATTGACTCAACACGCTGGTCGACCGCGTGCAACCCATTTATCGCGAGATCAATACGTTGATTGATGCTGATATAGGCCCAACTCATGCCCACTAACAAAATTTCGGCAACCCCGGCCCCGAGGATGACAAGAGCAGTCTCGCCAAAGTGTCTATGAATGACGATAGCCAGCGAGGCTAGTGCTCCGCTGAGTAGCCAAAACATTGGGGATCTCAGAATAGCTAAGACACTCGGTCTTTCGCCCCATGAGCCTGTCCTGTTGACAGTTGTGTTAATGCGTCGATCCGTCAATTTCATGGAGGCTTTTCGGTTTTTATTGGCTAGGGTGAAGGAGGGCGGATTCGGAAATGCTAATGGTTTTTAACTCTCAAAACCATTGATTTCTTCATTAGCTCTTTCCTCCTCCAATGCCCTTGCGCAGCGGGCTGTGGCATTGGGGTCTTCTCTACATACTTTCCCAGGAAACTCAGCTGACACCATGGAGACCTCTGAGCGCCGGATACCCCTGAGCGCCCTTTAGGACTGCACTGCTTTTGAAGGCAGAAGAATAAAATATGCACAAGGTGACGACCATGTAAGCCGGAGGGCCAGTTCTCGCGCATTAAAGGTGGGCCATACCAGCGATGCGGCGACGGAAGTTGGCCCGCTCATTCGGGCCGCTGAGGTGAATCCCATCGAGTCCTGGGTAGAGGAAGCCTATGGCACCCAAGCGCGTGTCGGTTCCTGGCCGCGCCCAGACCGTTTACATTTAACGCGTCTTACTTTTCTGCGGCTTCTTCTACGGCTTCTTCCGCGGCTTCTTCCGAGGGCGTATCGATCAATTTGAGTTCACCAAGCGTCACAGTGCCGCCGAGCAGCTGCGCGCGGTAGGTGATACGCGCGTCGATGGCGTCGTAATACTGGTCGCCGGTCAGGGTTCGTCCATCATCCAGGATGACCAGTGTGGGGCTCGTGCCACCGCCGACCCGGCTGCCGGTGCGGTTGCGTAGTTCACGTTGATCCCGCTTGATGGCTTTTACCAGTAGCTCACGATCACCGTAGCGCTGTTGCAGTTCGGCAAAAATCTCATCGGCACGCTGCTGTTGGGATGCATCGAGCAGGTCCGACAGGTACGCAACCAGCTGGGCGGCTGGCACAGACCCGCGTTCTGCGGATAGGGCATACCAGGCCAGGGCACGGGGTAAATCCTGTTTCACGCCAAAGCCGTTTTGATGATGTAAGCCGATCATGTAGTGGGCGTGCTTATCCCCTTTGGGGGCTAACTTTCGCTCGTAAATTCGAAGTGCCCGCTCGTAGTCCCCCCGTTCGAAGGCCTTGTCTGCTTTCCGTTGGGCAATACGGGTTCCCGCGCTGCTTCCTTCTCCCGGTAGGGTGGTAACGGGTAAGGGTTCCTCAGCGGCTTGCGCTGACCCTGTCGGCGTCAGGGTCGCGGTCAACAGACATAGCATGCCGGCTAATGCTGCGGCAGACGTTTGTAGGTTCCAGAGGGAGCTGTGCACGAGGCTTGACCTTTGCGTAGAAGAGAACGCTGCGCACCATAGCACCCCAGGATGTTTGCCCAAGTGAAGGCGAGGTGACTGCTGGCCATCGTGACGCGTATTGGCGGCCAAAGAGGTACGGTCACAAACTCGAACCTGGTTGGCATTTGCAAACGCCGGCAAGGGTTGACGGCTCGTGTGCGGTCAACCATCTAAATCACAGGAGAATGGACCCCAAGGTGGCCCCTAGCCTCGCTATTCCGATTCAATCCTGGCCAGCAACTGCTCAATCCAGTCCGTTCTATGATCCAGATATTCATCGGGTGGGATTCCCACCACCTCGAAGTCCAGATAACGCTCAGATTTCGATGTGGTTAGGCCTAATGAATAGCCATGGCAGGCCGTGCTCAGGGCGGGTTTGGGATAGTTTCCATAGCCGTAAGCCAGGGCGCCCCGGGTATTTTCTCCATAGGTCCTCGCCTGCAGCCGCTTTTTCGCCAGCAACAGAAAATGCTCTGAATTGCTGCCCACGTTGTGGTTCTGAAGGATGTAGAAATCCAGCTTCTTCCGACGTTTTTTAAACAGCTTGAGGAAGGGATCGGAAACCCGTTCACCCCCGCCACCATTGTTTCTCAGGTCGATGATGACGGCCCCCGATTGCACTTGGTTCTTGAGTGTTTCCAGGAGTTCCATGGCCGCTGAGTAGTTGGCGTTGCTGCCGCTAAAGCTACCCAGGCGCACATAGTGCACGCCCGGAGCATACTCCCGGTACTGAAAGGCCGCACCGTCCAGGGTGTAGTTGTCAACGGCATACTGGGCTGCAAAGTCATCCTTGATCCAACGCGTCGGTACCAGGCGTCCTTGTTCCTGCCGAACCTGCTCAAAGGAGGGCGCGTGAGAGCCGGAGTAGAAGTTGCCGATAAAGTGGTCACCAGACTGCTGCAAGGTGAATTTAAGTTGTCCCGGCACCCAATCCTCATTGCCGCTTTCCAGGATATAGCCGGCGTAGTCATAGTCCTGGTGATCAACCTTAATCACAGCCACCCGGTAAGCCGTCAGCAGCTGGTAGATTCCTGTGATCGGGTCGTCCGTAGTGCTCGTGGCCAGTGCGGCAAGGGCGTCCGGTGAGCCCTCATAGACCGGCGTATAGGCGGCATAGTCCACGCCCTCCCGGCGGTCCATCAGGTAAAGATGCTCATCTCTCACCACCTTGAGCAGGCGCTGCAGATAGAACAGACAGTTCTGGGCGATATTCGCGTCCGCGCTGATTTCCTCAGCCAGAGCGGCCTTTGCTTCGGCCAAGACCTGGCGGTCCTTAATTTGTGATTTGAAGCTGGGCGTGGATGGCAATTGCTCGGCCACGTAGTCCAGGTCATTCAGGCAAGAACAGTCCTGCGCTGACGCGTTAAAACTTGCAATAAGCAGAAAAAGGCCGGCGTGGCGTTTCAAATGATTCATATTTTTATCAGCAGTGTGGTTCCAAAAGGTCGGTAAACATGTTGGTTTTTCTGCGCCCTGTGGCGCGCCATGAGGCGTCGTCCGGTGCATGGACTAGGGAGATGACCCACCTGCACCGGATTTGGTTCCCGTGCATCGCCCCGCAAGCCAAAATCTCCCGGAACCGCAAAGCAGCACCCGATTGGCAAGCGGCGCAGCATATCGTATCTGTGGCAAAAAATGGGTGGTGCATAGCGATCCGTTTGCTCCTGGCGATGCCTAGGGCACGTTGGCAGGCTAGGCGCTGACCGGTGGCGACCGGCCGAACGTTTTTCGGCCCCTGTCAGTGCTGTCCCGATCTGGGCTATGCTCTGCGCTCCATGAGCATGAAGCGGCGAGAGCGGATGAACATACGATGCAAGTTGGTCCTGTCACTAGTTACTTCCATTTGCCTGACGGCCTGCACAGAGCAGGCGCAGTTGCCGGCGCCTATTCCCGTAGCCGAGGCCAGCGACGTGAACACTGAGCTGGGTGCCGGCGGCCGGCCGGTGGGGGAAATATGGTCCCGCAGCCCGGTCTATGGCACCCGGGGCATGGCGGCGACGGCCCATCCGCTGGCCTCGCAGGTGGCGCTGGATGTACTCAAGCAGGGGGGCAATGCGGTGGATGCGGCGATTGCTGCGAACGCGGCGCTGGGCCTTATGGAACCCACGGGCAACGGTATCGGAGGCGATATCTTCGTACTCATGTGGGATCCGGAGACGCAACGGCTCTACGGCTATAACGGTTCTGGCCGCTCGCCCCTGGGGCAGAGTCTGGAGCAACTAAAAGCGCGTATCGCGGCGCTCAAAGCCAGCGGTGAATTGGCTGCGGATCACGAGGGCATTCCGTCCCACGGGCCGCTCCCGGTCTCCGTGCCGGGCACGGTTGATGGCTGGTTTGCCCTGCATGAACGCTTTGGCAGCTTGCCCATGGATCAGGTGCTTGCGCCGACCATTGAGTACGCCCGTGAGGGCTTTGCCGTGAGCCCGGTGATTGCCTATTACTTCGATCGCAGCTGGAATTTCTTCCAGCAGCGATTTGCGGATACGCCGCACCTGGATAACATTCGCGATACCTGGTTCAAGGGCGGCAAAGCGCCTGCGGCCGGCAGTGTGCTCACCAATGAGGACCTCGCGGCCACGCTGGAAACGCTGGCCGAGGACGGCCGTGATGCGTTCTACAAGGGTCGGTTGGCGCGTCAGATGGCGAGCTATTTCGAGCGCATGGAAGGCGGTCTGGAATACGCTGATTTTGCGGCCCATGAAGGGGAATGGGTCGAGCCGGGCAGCGTCGAGTATCGCGGCTATGAACTGTACGAGCTGCCGCCTAATGGTCAGGGTTTTGCGGCCCTGCAGATGCTGAGTATTCTGAAAAATGTGGATCTGACCCAGTGGGAGCGGGGCTCCGCTGAGGTATTCCACTACCTGGTGGAAGCGAAGCGTCTCGCTTTTGAAGACGTGGCTCGCTACTACGCGGACCCGGATTTTTCCGCCATTCCCCTGACCGGTCTGCTGTCTGATGCCTACGGTCGCGAGCGTTTTGCCCTGATTGACCCGGAGCGGGCTTCACCGGCGTTTGGCCCCGGTGAGCCCAAGCTGGAAGAGGAGGGTGATACCACCTATCTGACCGTGGCCGACGAGAACGGCATGCTCGTGTCCCTGATCCAGTCCAACTACCGGGGCATGGGATCCGGCATGGTGCCTGACGGCTTGGGCTTCATGCTGCAGGATCGCGGCGAACTGTTTTCACTGGAGGCCGGCCATCCCAATGTCTACGCGCCGGGCAAGCGTCCCTTCCACACCATTATCCCGGCCATGCTGATGAAAGACGGGCAGCCGGTCATGAGCTACGGCCTGATGGGCGGCTCCATGCAGCCTCAGGGGCACGTACAGATTCTGGTCAACATGCTGGATTTCGGCATGAATGTGCAGGAGGCCGGCGATGCGGCGCGTTTCCTGCATGCGGGCGGTCGCGAGACCACGGGTGTACACGGCGATCCGCTGGGTACGCTGTATCTGGAGCCAGGGGTTTCCGCTGACACGATCAAACGACTGGAGGCCATGGGCCATCGCGTTGAAGTGGATCGCAGCGGCGTGCGCTTCGGTGGTTACCAGGCCATTTACGTCGATCGGGAAAACGGCAGCTACGCGGGCGCCACGGAAATGCGTAAGGACGGTACGGTCGCGGCCTGGTAAAGGCTGCGAGGTCGGCCCTAGAGCCGGATATTAACGCGGCCGCCTCACCCGCCGGCTCGTCGCCAGGCGGGTGCAGGGCCGGAGCCGGTGGCCGTGGCTCAGTCCGAAGGGCCGGCGACCGGCTCCAGTCGGAGTGAGCGCAGCTTGATCGGATTCCAGAGGGATTCCTGCGGATGCAGTTTGATCTCGGTCTCCCCCGGGGCCAGGCTAATGCGGCCGATACGCTGGGTCTCGAAACCTGTCGACTCGTCGCTGGCCTGCAGGGTGATCGGCTGTTCACCATCGCCGGCGATGAGCAAGAGGCCGGCGGCGTCCTCTGCGACGAGCTCGGCGTAAACATCAAAGGTGCCGGGCTGATCGATTCTGACCCGCCAGTCAGCGCGGCTGCGGTAGTCCGTCCAGCCACCCAGATAGGGTGCCGCATCGTCCTCCTGAATCAATTCCAGCGTGCCGCCGTAGCCGGGATTGTGGATGTTCACATCGTCCATGGTCAGTCGCAGCACGCCTTGCTCATCCTGCTTGGGAAGGATTCGATCAACCGTCAGTTCGCCTTTGATTTTCAGCACAATGACCGTATCAACCGGATCCAGGGCCTGCTCGGGAAGCTCCAGTATCACGCCCGTGGATGATTTCCTGATGGGAACTTGCTGCTGGAAGTCCGCCAGGAAATAGGCGCCGCTCACCTCACTGCGCAGACCGTCCACGCGGAGCAAGCCGTCTGCGGGCCAATCAAACACGTGCAGGTACAGCTCCGTTGCGTTCTCATAGGCCTTCTTCGTGGCCCGGCCCCAGGGCAGGCGCACGAACGGGCTGGCGCTGGTGCCGTAGATCGATGCGGCGTTTACGCGCATCCAGTCGCCCACGGCCTCTAATCGCTCGATGCTGGCCGGTGGTATTTCGCCATTGGCCATGGGGCCGACATTCAGCAGGTAGTTACCGCCCTTGCTGGCCACATCAACCAGATTCCGAATCAGCTGGGTACTGGATTTCCAGTCATCGTCATAGGATTTGTAGCCCCAGGTGGTGTTCATGGTCTGGCAGGCTTCCCAGTCATAGTCCAGACCGGTTGCCGGAATGTGCTGTTCCGGCGTTCGCAGGTCGCCATCGACCCCGTAGAGCAAACGGTTGTTCACAATGATGCCCGGTTGCAGATCCACCAGGCCATCGAACAGGGCGGCCCGTTCCGGCGTCATATCAATCGGCGTGTCCCACCAGAGAATGGAAATCTCCCCGTAATTGGTAAACAGTTCGCGCACCTGCGGCACGGCGATATCACGCAGATAGTCGTCCATGCTGCCCTCCTGAGCGGGATCCCAGCGTCCCTCCCAGGTCGAGCCGCCGGGATGGATCCAGTCCTGGGCCTGGGAGTAGTAAAAGCCGAGCTTGATGCCGTGTTTCTGGGCCGCTTCGGCCAGGGGCTTGAGCACGTCTTTGCCGTAGGGTGTGGCTTTAACGATATTCCAGTCGCTGGCTGCGCTGTCGAACAGGGCAAAGCCATCATGGTGCTTGGCGGTGATGACGATGTACTTCATGCCCGCGTTCTTGGCCATAAGCACCCAGGCCTCCGGATCGTAGTTCACCGGGTTGAACTGTTCCGCGTACTGCTGATATTCGGCCACCGGAATGCGGCCGTAGTGCATGATCCATTCGCCGATATTTTCGATCTGCTCACCCCGGTGCGTGCCCGCGGGCACGGCGTAGATACCCCAGTGAATGAACAGGCCAAAGCGGGCCTCGCGCCACCAGGCCATGCGCGCATCCCGTTGCTGCGTGGTTTCATCATCGTAGGGACCTTTGAACGCCGGTTCCGCCGCCAGGGCTGCGGCACTGCAGGCGAGCACGAACAACAGGGTGAGAAGCTGCTGGCCGCAAGCCAGGAATGGACGGGTTATCGTATGCATGGAGTATTCCTTTTGCCGAACTTGCACTATAGGCTCAAACCGCTTGCCAGCGCGAGACGATTTCTCATGCTTTCGAAATGTGTGCGGCTTATCGTTTTTAAAATTCTCAGCCTGGGACAGCTGGCGTGCTGTTCGCAGGGCTCGCCTGTTGCAAATAGTCGGCACTTGCCGCCCGTTGCGCTTAAGATGCACTGAGCATGACCGGCCCGCGCGAAAACTCAAAGTTTCTTATTTCCTGTGCTGCGAGGACCGGCAGCACCATGCTGGTGCATATGCTGCGCAGCAACCCGCAGATCGTCGCCCACGGGGAGGTGTTTAATTACGGCACCATCGGCGCTTTGGCGGGGGAATATGGCCAGCGCCGCCAGTGTTCTGCCTATGAAGAGAAGCTGGAGAAGCTCTATCGGTCTGACCCTAAAGCCTTCCTGTATGACATTGTGTTTGATACCCAGCACAGGTCCTGCGCTGGTTTCAAAATCAAAACTGACGAACTGTTCCGCTGGCGCTACCGATATCTTCGCAAACTCCTCGCGCGCGACAATGAGATCAAGGTGGTGCATCTCTACCGCAAGGACCTGATCAGCCAATTCGTTTCATGGAAAGTGGTTAATCAACAAACCGGCGTAACCCTGATTCATCGGGCTGAGGAACGGCCAAAGGTGCAGCCGTTTCGGGCCAGCACAGCCGCGTTCCGGCTTTTTCTCAGACGGGTATTCAAGCGTGAAGCGCTCTCGCTGAAGCTGTACCAAAAGCATCGAAGCTTTGTGATTGCTTATGAGGAGGCAGCCGCCGCCAGCGATGATGTGCTCCGCAATCTGCAGGTTTTTCTTGGGGTTAAGCCGCAAGAGTTGGAGCAGACGACAGTCAAGATACTGACTCGGCCCGCCACTGATTTATTGCTTAACTTTAATGAGATAAAGGCGATCTTTGACGATGCGCACGCAGCAAGACCCATGCTGTCGCTTCCTGACCAGTAGTCAACTTCGAGAGAACTTACCCCTGGCGCCGCGCTTCTTGCCCTGTGGATTGCTTGAGTCAAGCAATAAAAACGTGCGTAGGCGTTTTACATCCTATGGCCCCCGCTGTTCGTCGAAAGTCCCGGCATGAGCTGCCATCGTTTG
>JAOZKI010000067.1 GCA_029935455.1 Lysobacterales bacterium
CACCGATCGCCCCTTCGCCTCTTGCCTTGCCACCGCGCAATACTGGGTAGTACTGCGTAAACACCCAGTCATCGCCGGCTGCAGCTGCGTGGCATGCATTGCAGGACTCAGCCGGGAACGGGGTAGCCGTCTCGGTCAGCGTTTTGTGATCCGGGCTTGAGAAGCTGAAGTAGGCCCAGTTTCCCGGCTCATCGGGGAAATATTTCTTGCTCTTGATGGTGGCTTCCAGGCCGATGAAGTCGCCTTGAAAATAGCCATTGCCACTGACGGCAATCTTGCTGCCGACGCTCACCAGCTCCTTCATGAGAATGGTGCCCTCGCGAAACTCACCGGTTTCCTTCCAGTGCGCCCAGCTTTTGGGGTCTATGTAAACATTATGGTGCTCGGGAAAAGCGGCCTTGCCATTGTTGAGATCATTCGGCGTTACGGGAGTGCCGACATAAACCCATTCGCGAAATCCCGTTGGGCGCTCAAGTTCACCGTCCTTGAAAACAAAGTACTCATCGGCGTGGGCTTCGGCGCTGAGTAGCACCGGATTCAGACCGATGATGAGAACATTTACTACCGCCAGCTTGCTTAGGGTTTTGTTCATGATTATGCTCCGCGAGATGAGGGATAGGGCGAAATAACAGCGCCCGCTTGTTGTCCAGGAAGAGTATGCAGCGGCACATCGGCTACGCGAGTACCCGGGAGAATCGGAAAAGTGTCTGATCGGCTCAATAGTGAAAGCGGCTTTGATGTGCTTGGTGACGTGTTGGGAACGCTTCGTTTCCGGGGTACCATTTTTTTTCGTTCCGAGCTCGCCGCGCCCTGGGGCATGTCACTTGAACCCAGCGGTACGCCCCGATTCCATATGGCCTTGTCCGGTAATTGCTTCGTGGGTGACGATGCCCATGATGCGGTTTCCGTGGAGGAGATGGATATTGTGCTGTTACCCACGGGCAACGCCCACTGGATCGCCGATCAGCCCGGTCGAACACTGGTCCCGAGTCTACTGGCTGGTGAAGCGTGTGAACTCGGTAGTCCATTGTTTCAGGACGGTGAGATAAGCCATCGTTTGATGTGCGGGATTGTTCACTTCGACCAGGAATCGTCCCATCCCCTGTTGGATTCGTTACCGGAAATCCTGCATTTCCAGGGGCTGGACTCAAAACAGCCCATCTGGTCCACCGTGACCCTGATTGACGCCGAGATGCGGGCAGCGAAAGGGGCCGGGGGAACCATCGTCGATCGCCTTACGGAAGTGCTTTTTCTACAGCTGCTGAATCACTATGCGGAACGGGGTGATGAAGCCCGCGGTTTCCTGGTCGCGCTTCGTGACCGCCGCTTGCACCGGGCGCTTACCCTGATTCACCAGCAGCCGGACTACCGCTGGTCCTTGTCCTCGTTGGGAGAGCAGGTCGGCATGTCGAGGGCGACGCTGGTGCGACATTTCCGGGACGCGATCGGCGTCGCGCCCATGACTTACATCGCCAACTGGCGGCTTATGAAGGCCTACAACCTGATTAAGTACAGCTCTAAGACACTGGATCACATCGCTCTATCGGTGGGCTTCGGGTCGGCCCGGTCCATGAGCAAATCGTTCCAGAGGCACTATGACTGCACCCCGAATCAATTGCGCCGTCGCCTCAAGGCGTAGCCAAAGGCAGGCACGCCGGTGCCAAACGAGTGAGGCGGCGGGCTGCTATATTCAGCATAGGCTCGTACAGACAGTGAGATAGGTCATGAACGCTGAAAATCCAGCCCCGCAAGGCTCCGATGACTCGCTCAAAACCATCACCATGGTGGTCTATGCGCTCCAGCTTGCTTCATTCCTGGCGGGCATCTCCCTTCTTGTTGCGGTAGTCGTCAATTACGTCAAGAAAAGCGACGTCCAGGGCACCTGGCTGGCATCGCACTTCAAATGGCAACTACGCACCTTCTGGTTCACGATCCTGTGGTGGGCGAGCGCCCTGATTGTGCTTTTTCTGGTCGGTCCTTTGTTGGGGGGCTTGCTGTTTATCGCCAGCGTCCTGTGGATGATCTACCGCATCGTGCAGGGCTGGGTGCGGCTCTACGAAGGGAAGGAAATGTATACTGAGCCCTGAGTCCACAGACGCGTCGCGGCGGCTGGGGGCAGGGGCGGGCAAACCAGCCAAAGGACAATAAATAATGTTACGAAAAGCGGGCTTAATTCTGGTCTCATTGGCCCTTGGTGCGGGGCTCTGTTTCGCTTATCTGCAACACTCGGGTGCCTTCCATCGCCAGGCGCTCAGCATTGACTCCGGGCCATCCTTGGCCACCGACTATCCGGTTTTTTCGCCCTATCAGCAGTATTCGGTCTCCCAGCGCTTGCTGGAGAACTATTTGCGAGATGATGTTTTGGCCCAAGTCCTGGAGGCCGCCAAACCATCGGTGGTGCGCATCAAGGTCTATCTGAAGCAGTCAGGCGGTTCTTTTCAAACAGCCTATGGCTCGGGCGTGCTGATGGGGACCCCGCCGGTGGTGCTGACCGCAGCCCATGTGCTGACGGCACTCCAGAACGACCCTTCCGCAGAAGCGGTTGCGGTGCTGGCAGATGGCCGAAATGTGCCAATAGAACTGCTTGAGGTCGGATCCGACGGCGCCGATTGGGCCACCCTGTCACCCACCAAGGCGGGTGCTCTGGACGGGCTGCCCTCGCTTATGCCCGGGCGCCGGGATAGCACCGATGAGCGCTTGCTGGTGCTGGGCTATCCCGCCCAGGCCGGCGTGGACAGGAATGGTCATGTGGTGGCCGATGCGACGAAATCGGAGCAGGCCCTGGCGCCGCTGGGGCTGGTGGCGGCGCCGCATGGTAACAGTCTGCGGGTGATCGCGGGCATGCCCCCGGCCGGGGGTATGAGCGGCGGGCCGGTTATTAACCTGCGCGGGCAGGTGGTGGGTAATGTGCACGGCTGGGCCCATACGGGCGATACGCGGGGACAGCTGTTCACGGTGGCGGTCACTGAGGTGGAGCAACGCTAGCGCGTGGCACCGCGGGCGCCTGCGCATCGACCGTTCCAAAGCTGAGCGGGCATCAGCCTATGGCACCGCCCCTTTGCTTTCCCGGCAATGGCCAGCGGGCCATGCGCCCGGGCGAGCCTGAATGCCGGCGATCTTCCAGGCCGGCGGACGTCCGTGCGCGGGTTGCCTCCGCCCGGCGGCGTCTTTGTGTGTACACTGCTCCGAGGGAGTAACAGGGAGAGCGATCATGAAATGCCAGTGGGGGAGGGCCATGCTGGCCCTGATGGGCCTGTTCATCTTCATGCCGGCCTTTGCGGCCGAGACGGAGCAGGAACGCAAGACGCAGCAGGCGGAGTTGGACGCGGCCTGTGATGCAGTGCGCCAGGAAAAACTGGCGGAGATCAGAGCGGACTACGTGCAGGAGTGCATCGACAAAAAGCAGCGGCCGGACCGGGAATCCTGCGAACGATTTTATGCGGACTACGGGGAAGGGGCCGGACCGAATCAGGCACCGCTGTTCTACGACCTGCCCGAGTGTGTGAAAGCAGCCGAATACCGGCGCAGCTACCGCCATCCGGATCGTTGAGCTCGAACAGGCTGCCCCCTGTTAGCGACCAGGCGTAGGCACGGATGAGTGTTCTGATCGGCCCGGCTACCGAGTTCCATGCGGCGGAGATCAGTGCGCTGATTCTTGGGCTGTCCCGCTATTTCCTTACCGGGCCCGATGGGCCGGATTCCCATTCGTTTCTTTCGACGCTGACGCCGGCGGCGACCGCGCAACGTCTTCGGTCTGATGAGTTCTTCTACCTGCTGGCGCAGCACCAACCAGCCCCTGGCCAGGCTGCAACTGTGTGCGGCGTGATGGCCCTGCGCGAGCGGCATCATATCTATCACCTGTTCGTCGCGGCACCCATGCACCGCCAGGGCATTGCACGTAAGCTGTGGAACCATGTTCGCGAGCGGAGTCCTGCGCAGGCTTTTACCGTTAATTCTTCGATGAGCGCGGTGCCGTTCTATGAGCGCCTTGGCTTCCGGGCGACGGCCCCCTTGCAAACAGAACAGGGACTGAGCTTTTTGCCCATGAGTTTCAGTCCCGGACGTTAGGCGTCCACCAATGGCGCTCGCCCTGCGCGACGTTGCGGATAAAAAACGCGAGAGGTTCTTTGCCCATGAGACATTTACCCGTTGAAATCGACCTTTGGTCTACCTGGTACGCGGCCTTTTCGACCTGGGATTCAACCATCAACTTCTGGATCACCGCGACCTTCGCCGTGCTGGTTGCCAGCCACTCACTGCGTAATTCCATGACGACTCAGCTATCCCGCTACCTCGCGGGCCTGTATGTCGCCTTCTGTCTGTATACCCTGCTCAGAGCCGGTTCCATCTACGTGGAAGCCTACAAGCTGTCATGGGTGATGATGGAGTACGGTATTGGCTTCAGCCGTGCAAGTTCCCTGATGAATTTTCTGTCCAACCTCACCATGCTGCTGATTTTTATTGTGGCGAGTTTCGTCACGGTCCGCTTTGTGCGCGCCACAGCGCCGGATCGGCAGTCGGGAAGCGACTAGCCGTGGGTTAACTGCCCGTGAGGCTTCCGGTGACCAGTGGGAGTGGCCGCAACGGCCAGCGTAGGGGACGCTGACCCCGTGCGCCCAGGTGGCGTTCGGCGCCGCGGGTGCTCTGGGCGCCAAGGGCCCCGCTAGAGCAGATCTTTGACGCCAATGAAGGCAAGAATCAGCGCGATACAGACAACCATCCCTCGGGTGATCAAGACCCATCGATCCAGATGTTTGTCGATCAGGCCGGCGGGCTCGGTCAGCTTTAGGCAGCGCAATAGCCTGATGCGCAAGCGGAGGAGCGCTTCCGCATAGACAAAAGCTGCCCCTAAAAGGCTGGCGATAAGAACGGCTATAAAGATATTCAAATCGGCTCCCAAACTTTCCTGCCTTCATCATACGCTAGCCATGGCGGCTCATCCGAAGCGAACCAGTCTGCGATGGCTTGCGTGCAATGGAAATCGGCGGCAAAAGACCGGCCCTATTGGCTTGCAGCCCGGTTTGCGAAGTGCAAAAGGCCCCCGCCAGGACAACATCGCTGTGCGCGACGGCAGGTCCTTTTTTTGGTGCCCGTGCCAGCGGTGAACGCTTTTCAGCGGCTTGGCTCCAGGCAGCTAACCGGTGCCATACTTTTGTCCTATGCTGAGTAAAAGGGTGCCGATGCCAGCGACGCAGCGGGGTCTGGCGTTGGCTGTCGCGCTCGAAGCGTCGATTGTTTCATGGCACCAACCCCGATCTCTGACCCCAGGCCTGAAGGAAGCCAATATGAAGATACGCAAGCTACTGATCTGTTTGATCTCCGGCACGCTGCTGGGTACCGGCCACCTGGCCCTCGCTCAGGATACGGTGGAGGAATACCTGCGCGAGTACCCCAATCAGGAGCAGACCAGGATGATGAATGCCTGGCTGGAACAGCATGAGCAGGGCACCTTTCAGTTCACCGGCCTGGTGGATCCGTCAGATGCCACCGTGGTGACGCCGCAAGCGACCGTGAATTATGGTTACAACTGGTTTTCCGTGTCCGATGGCCCGGCCATTATCAGTACGCCCAGCTATGACAAATTTTTCTCCGTCTCGATCTTCGATATGAAGCACAACATTCCAGCGGTAATTGTGAATCCGTCCAAACCCATTCTCATCAAACGCCCTGATCAGGAACTCCCGCAGGGAGATTTTCATGTCGTCTCCCTGGAAACGGACCAGGGCCTAGTGCTGACGCGTATGGTGGTGGTTGATAATTTGGATCAGGTAGAACAGCTGTCCGAGCAGATCGTTATGCAAGGAGGCAAGGGCGATATGACGCGCAATGTGCAGCGCTTCTCGGCCGCGACTGATCGCCATGCGAATGCCGTGATTGATACGGTGATTGGCTTTCTGAACCCTGATGATGCCTTCGGCAAGGTGAGCGGCGATGTCAGCTTCCTGAACCTGGCGGCCGGGGTGAAACTGGGTCAGCTAGGGACGCCCCCGGACACGGTGCGCTATGGGACGATCCTCACCGACGATGATGGCCAGCCCTTGCGGGGCGACGCGACCTATATCGCTACCGTGCCAGCGGGACTCAATGAAGCCAGCGGATATTTCTCCGTTACGCTCTATGGCACCGACAACAAGCTGCTGATTCCCAATGCTTTGAAGGTTTACGATCGCACCAGTTTTTCGGCGGCGCCGAATGCCGACGGCAGCTACACCTTGACGTTCAGCCCCGATGGAGCGGGCCAGAACGGTATTCCCACCGGTAAAGATTTCTATGGGGTGCTGAGGGCCTATGTTCCCAGCCCCAATGCGAGCATGAAGGTGTCGGTGAAGAAACAGTGACTCAGCAGCCAACAGCACGTGGTGAGGGCGGTTGAGCGCAGCGAGGCCAGCCGACCGGGACCCAGCCCCGTGGGCGTCCGGGTCTGGGGATCAGGTTCGGGGCACTGCCGGACGACCGTATCTGATCCGCCCGTCCTTGCCCGCGTGAGGCGTAAGGGATTTAGTCTGCGGGAATGGCTGAGCGCCTTTCGGTTTCTTGTTTTGATGCTGTTGGCGGCGGGTGTTTTCAGCGGCGCCTACTATCTGATTTTTTTTGGTCCACCGCTGTTCTTTATCTGCCTGGGCATACCGCTGTCGCTGCTTCTGTGGGTGCTTTTGATCAGGTTTCTGGGCGTCATGGACGGTTCCCTTGCGTTCGCGGCATTGTTTTCCCTGGGTCTCACGAGTGTCCCCTGGGGCTTTGTGCCCGCGGCCGCGTTCCTGGCCGTGCTCAGTGGTTTTGAGGCCGACGATTTTATCGATGCAAACCAGAGCTAGCAGCGGCGCCCCTGGCCTCGAGCCTGGCTCTGCTTCCGGCGCTGCATCACAGGCTGGCAGCATGGTTCTGGAGCGCGTAGTCTTTGCGCAGAAGTTAATGCACGCTGTGCCCTGTTGGGCCGTAAAGCGATTAATTGATGGTGAGGAACCTATGAATTCACGAACAAATATTTCTCTGCTTGGCGCTGCGTGGCTGGCTCTGGGGCTGACTTGCAGCGCGGCTCAGGCAGATAGCCTGACCTTGACCAGTACGGACATTGAGCACGGCTCATTTATGTCCAAAACGCAGGAATTTGAGGGTTTTGGCTGTGCCGGCGCCAATCAGTCGCCGCAGCTGTCCTGGGACCATGCCCCGGAGGGCACGGTGGCTTTTGCCATTACCGCCTATGACCCCGATGCACCCACCGGCAGTGGCTGGTGGCACTGGCAGCTGGTCAATATTCCCAAGGAGGTTACTCATTTGCCTGCAGGCGCCGGTGCAGCCGGCGGTGAGCTGGCACCCGCTGGCAGTCAGCACATCAGCAACGACTACGGCGTCGCCGCTTTCGGGGGAGCCTGTCCCCCGGAGGGTGACGGGGCCCATCGCTATCAGTTTACCGTGCATGCCCTGTCGACGCTGTTGGACTTGCCTGCCGACGCCAGCGGTGCGCTGGCGGGCTATATGATCAATGCCAACTCGCTGGCCAGCAGCACCATTGAGGCGCTTTATAAGCGCTGAGCGCGATCCGGCCGAATGGCACTGGCATGCCAGCCCGTGCCGGCCGGGTGGGGCCGCACAAGGGCGGGCTCGGCCCGGGGCACGAAGGCTGGCCTGCGCGTCAACAAGCGGCGGCCACGGTCGTTGATTGAAGGAGGCAAAACTGTCCATGCTTGAGTTGAGTGCCGACTATATTCTTGCCGTTGCGGAGCAACTGTCCTTCGTCAGCGCCTTTCTGGGCGGTCTTTCCGCGACGATTCTGTTTACCCTGGTGGTGTTCATCTCACCGCAGAAGTCCGTGAGCTGGATCGTTTCCTTTTCCGCCCTTGCCGCTTGCAGCCTGTTGATTGCGGTGGTGGCAGCCTGGCGCTTATCCATCTTGCTGCACCCCTCGCTACCGTTTCCTGCCGAGACCGCTCTGATTAAAGTGCTTTGGCATGGCATGTTGGTTGGCTATGTGCTGGGCTTTCTCAGTCTGCTGATCAGTATCGGTCTGGCCGGCTGGCTACGTTCCAAGCGGGACGGGATGATCACCTCGGCAATCGCCCTGTTGGCGCTGGTGTTTTTCGTGCTGGCCACGCCGTTCGGTTTCTAGACCGGGCCAGGGCGCTCTGGACCATTCCCGTAAGTGAGCGATACGCTGCCGGATCTGGGTATAAAACCCTAGGGTCAGAACCAGCGCTTCCTGCAGTTCCCTAGCAAATCCTCTAAGCTGGTCGCGTGCGCATCGAAAGACAGAATGAGCAACGGCCGGTCCGGAGGGCAGTAGCGAGGTGGGGCAAGCCCCACGCCGCAAGGCTGCGTGCTGGCTTCATGGGCCTGGCTAAGCAGGGCTTGGTTTTTGCGATGAATCTCCGGCCTCAGTCGCTCGCGGTTGACGTGAGGGGGCGTCGTGGATAGCTCCGCAGTCCATTTTATGACCGTCTTTATGGCCTTCTTCGCCATCATGAATCCGGTCGCCAACGCATCTCTATTTATTGGCCTTACCCAGGGCGATGAGCGGCGCTTGCGGCGCATGATCGCCCTGCGATCGGTGCTCGTTGCCTTCGCCATCGTGGCGGTTTTTGCCATCGGTGGCCGGCAGATTTTCTCCATTTTCGGTATCACGCTACCGGCTTTTCGTATTGCCGGCGGTCTGATGATTGGGGCAATCGGCTACAACATGCTTCAGGGTGAAGCCTCCAGCATGCATCAGCCGAGCAAGGAAGACGCGGCCCAGAGCAATAAGGCGGCGCTGGATATTGCCATTACACCTCTGGGTATTCCCGTGCTGGCGGGCCCCGGCACCATTGCCACGGCCATGAATTTTGCCGCCGAGTCCACGCTTATGGAGATCACACGCGTCCTGTCTGCTTTCGCGCTCATGTGCATCATTACCTTTGGGGCTTTTATGGCCGGGCAGAGTTTGACAAAGTTGTTAGGGCAAAATGGCATAAAAGTCATCTCGCGTCTCATGGGCCTGATACTGGCAGTGATTGGCGTACAAATGGTCATCGAGGGTATTCGCGGCGCTGTAGCCGGCTGAGCAAGGGGCCATGGTCAACGGGCAACGGGCAACGGGAGGAGAGCGGAATCATGTGGGAATTTCTGAAGGACGTGATGAAGATTGGTGTGAAAACCCTGCTTCAGGGCCTCACCATCTTTGCCATCGGTACCGGCGCATCGGCGATCGCCTGCTGGTACTACGGCGCGCCCCTGGTCTTTTCATTGCTGGGCGGTCTGTTTGTCCTCGGTGTGGCCCTGGCATTCATGTCCGATTCAATCTTCGACTAGCCTCAGTGCTTTTGACCGTCGCCATGAAACCGGGAGCAAGATCGACATGAAAGCAGTCTGGAAGCAGCAGGTGCTGGCGCAAAGCGACGCCACGGTGGTGGTTGAAGGCAATCATTACTTCCCCCCGGACTCGATTAATCGGGCGTTCTTTGAGGCCAGTGACGAATCCTCTTTCTGCCCCTGGAAAGGCACCGCGAGCTACTACGATATCGTGGTCGCCGGCGAACGCAATCCCGGCGCTGCCTGGTACTACCCGGAGGCCCTGGAAAAGGCCCGCCATATCAATGGCATGGTGGCCTTCTGGCGCGGTGTAGAGGTCCTGGAGTAGCGCGTAAAGAATCCGGCTCCATGCGGCCGGAACTGGCCCGTGCCAAGCGGCACAGATCAACCCCGAGCCGTCAGCCCTAGTCGTCAGCTCCTGTAATCAGTCAGCGCCAGGGGCCGCTGGGTCACCTATGGAAGCCGTAGCTGGCTGTCACCATTCTCACCCGTTACCAGGGTCCAGCGCTGGTCCGTGACGGCGTCCAGAAAGGCCGGATCGTGACTGACCAGCAGCATCGCACAGGGCGCCTCTTTCAGTGCCTGCTCCAACGCTTCGATGGCGGGCAGGTCCAGGTGGTTGGTGGGCTCGTCCATCAGGATCAGGTGGGGCCGCCGTAACAGGCCCAGCGCCAACAGCAGCTTGCGCAGTTCACCCGGGCTGGGTGACTGGCTGAGCAGCAGACGGCCCGGATCGGAGCCCAGACAGCCCACCATGGTCATCAGCTTGCCGAGCGTGGCCTTGTCCAGCGCGTGCACGGCTTCTAGCGTGTTGGCAATGGCTGGCGCCGACAATTCCTGGGGCAGGTACAGAACACGCTCGGGTGCTAGCGATGTGCTGTTCAGGCAATGTCGGATCAGCGTTGATTTGCCCAGGCCGTTGGCGCCCGCGAGACCCACGCGGTCGCTGGGGCGAAGCATGAAGCCTGGCAGCTTGAGCCGCCGTTCCGGACCCAGCATCAGTTCGTGCTGCTCACTGACTAGCACCGCCTGACGGGCCGAGCGTTCCGTGGTCAGAAAGAAACCCGCGGTCCGCTCCTTACGGACAAAACTCTTGTCGACCCGCTCCTGCGCCCGCCGCAGGGCCGCTTGCCCTTGTCGCAGCGGGTTGCCAGCCTTCGAATCCGCAACGCGGGCACCGTTGATCCGGGCTTTGGCATCGTGATCTTTGGATGCCAGACCTCGCTTGGAGCGCACCAGATGCTCGCGCCCGGCCTTCTCCCGGCGTCGGTGCAGGTCGGTCAGGGCGGATCGCTGGGCCGCTAATGCATGCTTGCGCTCGTGCCGCGCGCGCGCCTGGTCCTGCTCATACTGGCTGCGCGCGCTGCTGTAGTTGCCGCTAAAGACCCGCACTTCGCCGGGCAGGAGCCCGACCCACTGGGTGCTGAGCGCATCGTGCAGCTCACGATCATGACTCACGAGCAGGCCGACGCCGTCATAGTCCGCCAGGCAATCCAGCAGCAGTTGACGGCCCGGCGCATCCAGATGATTACTGGGCTCATCAACCGCCAGCAGATCCGGTTGGGACCAGAGGGCTACCCCAATCTGCGCACGCTTGCGCTCCCCGTGGCTCAGACCGGGCCAGCGCTCGGGCCAGTCGTAGTCGATAGCCAGCCGGGACCGCAGCCGGGCTGCGTCCTTGCGCCAGTCATTAACAAAGTCGTGCAGTTCAACCGGCGCCGTATCGGTGCGCTGGGCGCAATAGCGGGCATCCCGAACCCCTTCCAGTCGCCCGGAGGCAGGACGCAGAAGGCCACAGGCCAACTGCAACAGGGTGCTTTTGCCGGCTCCGTTCGGGCCGACCACGGCGGTAAAGCCCGGCGGCAGATGCAGGCTGAGTTTGCTCAACAGGGGCTCCGGTGAGCCGCTATGGGTAAAACTGATGTCGCGCAGGGCGACCGGGGTAGGGTAGGCCATGGCTTCCCTCCTGGACGATTCGTGGTATGTAGCGTTCGCGAGTCTTAGGAGAGGTTTTGGAACATGTGCCCGGCGTTACCTGAATGTGGAAAGGTCGCGCATGCTAGCAGCAGCCACCCGTCTTTGACAAGCGCTGTGCCCCGGCGCTGGCATGCCGGCATGCGACGCCCGTGCGTTGAGCTGCCGGTGAATTTCGCGTACCGTGCGCCGATGTTTAGGTCCCTGTCACCCCTAATGCCCCTGGCGCGGCCGCTGCTTCTGCTGCTGCTGTTCGTGCTGGTCGGCGCGGCCTGGGCGCATCCGGAGGACGAGTTCTGTCTCCCGGGTACCGGGAGTCTGGATCCGGCCCTGTGCGAGCAGCTGGCAGCGCTGGATAGTGCAGACGGACGGAGCGCCCGACTGACTGGCCCGATTCTGGACGAGTCGGGCGCCGAGCGTGGCTTCTGGTCAACGCTGAGCCTGTACACGGGCATCGGCATCGGCCACATTCTGCCCGGCGGTCTGGATCACATCCTTTTTGTATTGGCCCTGTTCCTGAGCACCACGCGCCTGCGTCCGCTGGTGATTCAGCTATCGGCATTTACCCTCGCGCATACGGCGACGCTGGGCATGGCGGCGGCTGGGGTCATCACGCCGCCACCGGGCATCGTTGAACCCCTGATTGCCGCCACCATTGCTTTCGTGGCCCTTGAGAACCTCGTGCTCCGCGATATGGTGGCCTGGCGGCCGCTGCTGGTCTTTTTCTTCGGCCTGCTGCACGGGCTGGGCTTTGCGGGATTTTTTGGCGAGTTGGGCTTGCCGCCGGGCCAGTTCTGGAGTGCCCTGATTGGTTTCAATATCGGCGTTGAGATGGGGCAGTTGGGGATCGTAGCGCTGGCCTGGATCCTGCTTCAGCTGTGGCTGCGGCGCACTCGCCTGGCCAATCCGCAGGCCGCTTATCGCCGCTGGGTGGTCCTGCCTGGCTCCACCCTGATTGCGCTTACTGGTCTCTGGTGGGCGGTTGAACGGAGCCTGCTGGTCTAAAAAAAGGGCGGCTCAAGGCCGCCCTCTTTGCATCCGGTCTAAACCGGTGCGGATCGTGCTGGGATCAGCTTTCGACTTCAATGGAGGGATCAAAGCCCCGGCCTTCCAGCAGCGGTTCGATGCTGGGATCGGAACCGCGGAAGTTGCGGTACAGCTCATCCGCTTCGCGCAGACCGCCGGCTTCGTAGATCCACTTCTGCAGTCGTGCCGCCACTTCCGGGTCAAAGATGTTCTCCGCTTCCTTGAAGGCATTAAAGCCGTCCGCATCGAGGATCTCAGACCACAGGTAGGCGTAGTAGCCGGCTGAGTAGCCGCCCGCGAAGATGTGGCTGAAGTACTGGGAACGGTAGCGCGGCTCGATTTCATCAATGAGCCCATAGCTTTCCAGTATTTCTTGCTCGAAGGCGCGGGCATCGGTGATCTGGGCCGCTTCTTCCGCAGACAGCATGTGCCAGCGCAGGTCCAGCAGCGCCGCGGCGATGAATTCCGTGGTCTGGAAGCCCTGGTTGTGATTGGCCGCTTCCAGCATGCGCTCCACCAGTGCCTCCGGGATCACCTCGCCGGTTTCATAGTGGCGCGCATAGAGATCCAGCATTTCCGGCTGGCTGGTCCAGTGCTCCAGAATCTGTGCGGGAAACTCCGTGTAATCACGCGGGCCGTCCACACCGGAGAAGGTCGGGTAGTCGATCTTGGTCATGATGCCGTGCAAACCGTGCCCGAATTCGTGGAACAGGGTTTCCACCTCGCCGAAGCGCAGCAGCGTGGGTTCCCCGGCCGGCGGCATGGTGAGGTTCATATTGTTCGTCACAATCGGACGAATGGAATCGCCACCGATATTGGAGCCATTACGGAAGCTGTTCATCCAGGCACCACCGCGCTTGGAGTCCCGGGCATACATATCGAACATGAACACGCCCAGGTGCGAGCCGTCGGCTTCTTTCACCTCGTAGGCAGTGACCACGTCATTCCAGACCGGTGCGTCGATTTCCGTGAAGGTGATTCCAAACAGGCGCTCGGCCATGATGAAGGCGCCTTCGGTCACGGATTGCAGATCGAAGTAGGGTTTAAGCTCATTCACGTCCAGGTCGTAGCGTTCAGCGCGCACCTTTTCCGAGTAGTGCCACCAGTCGTGGCCCGCGAAGGTGAATTCATCGCCGATCATGGCCTGCATGTCGTCTCGCTCGGCCTTGGCCTGTGCCAGTCCCGGCCGCCAGACGCGGAGCAGGAAGTCCTCGGCTCCTTTGGGCGTGCGCGCCATGTTGTACTCCAGTACGTACTGGGCATGGGAGTCATAGCCCAGCAGTTCCGCGCGCTCGGCGCGCAGCTGGGCAATGCGGATGGCCAGCGGGCCGTTATCCGTGTCACCTTCCGTGGCCCGCAGTCGATAACCGTTGAACGCCTGTTCCCGCAGTTCACGGTTTTCCGATTGGGTCATAAAGGTCTCATAGACTGAGCGGTCCAGCGTGATCACCCAGGCCTGCTTGTCCTCGTCCCAGATGCTGGCCTTGAAGTTGTCGGCCAGACCGGCCGTATCGGCCTCGTCGGTAATCTCAATCGTGAAAGCCTTGGTGGATGTGAGCAGGTTCTGTCCAAAGCTCGTGGTCAGGCTTGAGAGTTCCTCATTGATGGCCTTGACCTTGGCCTTCGTGTCCTCATCCTGGGCCGCACCGGAACGTACAAAGCGGCGGTGCGTCAGTTCCAGCAGGCGCGCGTCCTGCTCGTCCAGTTCCAGGCTGTCGCGCTGCTCATAGAGCGTCGCAACCCGCTGCCAGAGCTGCTCGTTCAGGTTGATCTTGTCGGATTCACGGGTCCACATGGGATAGATTTCCGACTGCAGTTCGCGCTTCTTGTCGTTCAGTTCTGTGCCGGTCAATGGTGAGAAGACCAGACCTACGCGGGTGATCAGATCGCCCGTCTCTTCCAGGGCGAGGATCGTATTTTCGAAGGTCGGTGCTTCCGGATTATCTGCAATGGCCGCCACTTCGGCGCGCATGTCGAGCACGCCCTGCTTGAAGGCGGGCATGAAGTCGTCATCAGAAATCGCGGCAAATGGCGGGATGCCAAAGGGCGTGTCCCAGGTCTGCAGGAAGGGGTTGCCAGCCAATTCGGCCTCGGTCACCACCATGTCGTCGGTAGCCGGTGTTGCGGCGACGGTCTCGATAACCGTATCAAGCTCTGGCGCGGCGGCCGTTTCGGATTCACCGCCGCCACAGGCGGCGAGCGTGGTTGCCGCGAGCACGGCAACGTAGAGCGTCTTCAATTTCATAGCGTTCGGTTCCTGTATTCAGTGTCAGGGCTGCGCCCGGACCGGCGCGGGGCACCCGCGAGGAGCCAGCATCATAGGCGAAATAGCGCCGCCGATGAAGCCGGGTCGGGTCCTGTTTGCGGTAGCTGTCGGCAAAAACGCGTCGAAATGTAGGTCTATGGGCCCCTGCGTCAGGCTCGGGACACTAGCGTTTATCTGGCAAAGGGCGGATCACTTCAATACCTTCCAGGTTATACACCTCGACCTTTTGCTCGGCGGGCAAATAAGCAATAAGGAATTTCACGGTCGTGCTTA